>CAZEIY010000055.1:0-16020 GCA_964512375.1 uncultured Rickettsiales bacterium
CTCGCCGATAGTTACCAGGTTCTGACTGTCCATAGAGAGCACTGCGCAGGTCCACTCCTGGCCAATGAGCGTGTGGGAGGTAGCGACCGTGTCATTCGTCTCGGTCGTCGTCGTTACTCCAGAGAAGGGGGTGCCGTCCAGATCCCACCGAATCGAATGGGAAACCGAGTGACCATCAGGATCTGTGTTCGAAGCGACATAAGTGCACAGAAGATCATCAATCCCAGCGACCGGATCAGCCGGAAGAATCGAGACCACCGGCTCGTCGGGATACGCGTCGCTGATCACGAGCACCGACGAGGTGCGGGGAGCACCCTGCGCCGTTCCATCATCTGGGGTAATCGTCACCTGCACCGAGTCACCCAGCACGAACTCCGAGGCCGAGAGTGCCTCCGAATCAGTCCCAGCAGGAGAACCCGCGACGGTCCAGGCGTAGTGGAAGAAGGCCGCATCGTCAGGATCATCCCAGCCGACAGCCACTGCGGTCAGGGGAGTGTTGGTGTAGGCGGGGTCAGGCGAAATACTCACCGAATCGACTCTCGGGGGCGTGTTGAGGATCGCAAGGGTGGCGCTGCTGATCGATGCACCGGGGTCTTCGCCATCAAAAGGAAAGGCGAGGACTCGCACCTCTTGATCGCGGTCGAAGTCAGCCCCGCTCAACGTGTCACCGCTGACCGAAATCGCCTGCTCATCCACCAGCCACTGGAACTGCCAGGCCGCCGTGGCGTCCTCTGGGTCGATGTCTGCGTAGCCGCTGGGCACGGCTGTCAACGTACTGGTCTCATAAGCCAGACCCGGGGAAGACTCGCTGGATACAAGATCAACTGAGATTGCGGTGGGCAGCGTGTTCGAGACCTGGAGGTCCAAAGACTCCTGTGAGCTTCCGGCTCCATCAGCGTCACTGGGAGTGACCCGACAACGAAGGGAGTCGTGCTTGTCGAACTCCGAGCCTGTGATGCTCTCGGTGGTCACGCTCTCGGCACCGGCCACCAACCACTGAATCGCGAGATCCTCTGTCTGATCTGCTGGATCAGGGTCTGCCCACCCCACCGGAACACACGTAAAGGTCGCGGCCTCGCCCCCCGATGCAGGGCTTATCTCTACAGAGTCAATGCTCGGCGGTGTGTTCTCGACGACCACATGGTTGGATTCCACAGCCTCAGCCGAGGTGCCCTGGCTATCGGTAGCTACCACCTCCGCCCAGACCTCCTGATGCTTATCAAAATGCTCCGAACTGAACGCGGTACTGACCTCGCCAGCTACCACCTCGCCGCCCACATACCACTGGTAGGCGACGGTGACCCAATCACCGTCGACGTCCGTGACCGTTGCGCTGGCAGTGATTGTGTCCCCTTCACGTGGGTTCTCGGGAGAGATGGCGAAGTGGCTCACGACGGGAGCGGCATTGCCCACATGCACTGTCACCACCTGCGCTTCGCCCTCATCGATGCCATCGGAAGGAGTGACATGTACGCTCCAGTCATCACCCTCGTCGGTAAAGTTCGATGGAATAACGAGCAAGCCGTCATATGAAGTGCTGGCGACACCGTTACGAGCCCAGGCGATGCTCAAGCCCACCGCATCCCCATCCGCATCGTCGGTGCTCACCTCCAGAACCAAATCTGTGTCCGTACCGGCGGGATTCGGATTGACGCTGACCTGAGCAGTGGGGGGACTGTTCATTATCGTCACGGAAACGGTGGCCGGTGGCCCTACATGCCCCATCCCATCGAAGCCACTGACCCGGACCTCCCAGGTCTGTCCTCGAACAGTCAAGACGGCTGGGATCAGCGAGGCATCATCCAGGTCCGCACGCGCAGCTCCATCCACAGTCCAGCGGTAGCGATAGCCAACCAGATCCCCATCGGGATCAACGGACTCAGTCACCAGCTGCACCTCGAGATTCTCGTTGCTGCCAGGCTCTGCTGGCACGATCGCGATGACCGGAGCATCTGGTGCACTCGCGAGCTGCCCCGGGCCTGAATTGCACCCAGCAAGGGCGGTCAACAAGAGGAAAGCGACCGCTGAAGAGAGACGAACCATCAAAATCAAACTCCCAAGCTGGGTACAAAACCCAGCCGCGGCGATCTTAGCAGCGTTTTGAAGTTGGCTGGAGGGCTGCTCAGCGCCCTCGCTTCTGACTCCGCCTCTGCCGCTGAAATCGATTGACCATTCTCGCATGCTCGGCATAGGTCTTTGAGAAGTGGTGGCTACCATCATTGCGAGACACGAAAAAGAAATCTCCGGTGTCCAGTGGCCAGAGCACAGCATCGATGGCAGCCACACCAGCGCCGGCAATAGGCGTCGGTGGCAAGCCGCGAATCACATACGTGTTCCAGGGATGGGGCCTGCGTATATCTCCACGGCGGATGTCGCCATCGTAGTCCTTGAGGCCGTAAATGATGGTTGGATCACTCTCCAGACGCATCCCCTTACGGAGGCGGTTATGAAAGACGCTGGCGATGTGAGGACGCTCTTCGGCGCGCCCGGTCTCCTTCTCGACCACGCTGGCTAGCGTCATCACCTCATAAGGGCTCATCCCGAGTTCTGCAGCGCGGGAGCGGCGGCGCTCGTTCCACAATTCCTTGAAACGACGAATCTGGGCGATGACTACGGCGCGCTCGTCGCTCCCAGCGGGCATGGAGTAGGTGTTGGGGATCAAGATTCCTTCCAGAGTCGGCGGAGTCGGTGAGATTCCCAGATCGAGGGCAGCGATAAAATCCACGTCCCTCGCAAGCTTCGTGTAGACCTCTGCCGCACCGAAACCAGCCAACTCCACGCGCTGAGCCATCTCCTCGATGCGCAGCCCCTCGGGAAGCGTGACGGGGTAGGTGACCTCCTGAGCAACGAGGAGCACTTGGAGAACCTCGTCTGGCCGTTGATCAATCCAGAACCGGAACTGCCCTGCCCGAAGCTTCGGTGCGACCTTGCGATACCGAATGAGGAGAGCGAAACGCTCGGCATCGGTCACCACACCCTCGTCCGCGAGCAACCGTGAAATCGCTTTAGGGCCACTGCCTCTGGGAATCGAGATGATCCGTTCGGTGTGCTCGGTGCTGGGAGTGGAGTCGAGGAACGACTGCACCTGCACGTATCCGAAGCCAGCCACAGCCACAGCCACCAGGAACACGCAGACGGCGAGGACAAGAGCGAAGCGCGCGATGAGACTCACTGAGAATCCAACCAACTCTGCAGGATGAGAACGGCAGCTACCTGATCGATCAACTGCTTACGCTTCTTGCGTCGTACATTTCCAGCAATCAGCGTCCTCTCTGCTTCGGCAGTTGAGAATCGCTCGTCCTGCATGAACATCCGTACTCCGGGGAGAGCCGAACCGAGGGCATCGGCCATGCGCCGAGCCTCCTTGGCCGAGTCGCCTTCCGTAGCATCGGTGCGCAGAGGCAGGCCGACGACGATGTTCACTACTTCACGTTCCCCGACCAACTCCACGATTTCAGCGACATCCGCTTTCCGACCCGTCCGATGCAGAGTGCGCACCGGCTGCGCGAACATGCCCAATGGGTCCGAGATGGCGATGCCGATCGTGACGGTGCCGACGTCTAGGCCCAGGCTGCGCGCCATCAGAAACCTGCCTGCTCGGCTCGACGCACGTGATCTGCGGTCGCTGGTTCGGTGAGGCGATTGAAAAGGAGGCTCATGGTTCCTCGTTGCGATCGGTCCGCGATGAGACGGCACAGGATAGCGAAGTGCACCCTCCAGCCGCGGCTGCGAATGATACCATCGCCGGCGATGAGCACGCTGTCAGCACCCCGAGCCTTCATCGTCAGCCAGGGCGAGGAGATTCTTACCGGCCTGGTGACCGACACCAACGCCAACTTCCTCTGCGCGCGTCTCACGAATCTCGGGCTGAGGGTGCGCGGCGTGATCACCGCAGGCGACCGCATTGAGGAGATCGCCACTGCCCTTCAGAGGGCAACAGAGAGCGCCGAAGTGGTCGTCTGCACGGGTGGGCTGGGCCCGACCGACGATGACCTGACCGCTGAGGCGGCGGCCCTGGCCTTCGCAAGACCCCTTGAGTTCCATCCTGCCGCTATGACTCAAGTAGCGGAGCGCTTCGCCGTCCTTGGCCGAAGCGCTGCCAGATCCGACCGGCGGCAAGCGATGCTGCCTCGAGGGGCACAGCTGGTACCGAATGCCCTGGGGACTGCCCCAGGATTCACTCTCGAGGTCAGACCAGGTCATCGATGCTGGTTCCTACCGGGAGTACCCAGCGAGATGAAGCCGATGTGGTCCGACTCAGTCGAGGCGCAAGCTCGGGAAATGCTCAAGCTGGCTCCGCCAGGGCGACTCCTGTTTCGGGTTATGGGTCGCGGAGAGTCTCGACTCCAGGACCTTCTGGCTGACCTTCCAGAGCTCTACCCTGGAGTCGAGTTGGGCTTCCGCGCACACATGCCGGAAAACCAGGTCAAGCTGGTGGCCGATGCAGACAGAGCAGAGCTGTTGGAGAAGGCAGCAGCTACCGTACGAGAGCGGCTGGGGAGAGACCTCTTCTCGGAAGACGAGGACGTCAGCCTCGCCGAAGCAACCGGACGCATGCTGCTGGCTCGTAGTGAGCGTCTCGCCCTCGCTGAGTCCTGTACTGGCGGACTCATCGGCCATCTCTGTGTCAGCGTCGCCGGCAGCTCTCAGTGGCTGGAACGCGGCTTCGTCACGTACTCCAACGACGCAAAGAGAGAGCTGGTCGCTGTTCGTGAAGAGACACTGCGCGAATACGGGGCGGTATCTGAAGAGACGGCCTCTGAGATGGCACGTGGTGCGCGAGCGGCCTCGGGCACAGACTGGGCGATCGCGGTGACTGGTATCGCTGGACCTGGCGGTGGCTCCGCGGAGAAGCCGGTGGGCACGACCTGCTTCGCTGTGGACGGACCCACGGGCACGAGAACTCGAACCCTCCTCTTCGGTAGGGACCGCAACAGCAACAGATCGTGGGCTGCCTCCATCGCGCTCGACATGCTGAGAAGGCAGTTGATTCGGGCGGGACGGTAACTGTCCCGGGTTGCATCGCTGAGGCCTTGATCCTTTGGTGCAAGCAGTCAATACTTTCAACATGCAAGGAATTAGTTGAGCTGAACTCTTGTTCAGGTTACGCTGCCCCTGGCAAACAAGTTCACCCACCCTTTGTGAAGTTCATCAAAGAGAGCCTTCCCCGGAGCCGAAAATGAAGCGAAAGACTGCCCCCACCAGCCCCACCCCCGTCAAAGGAGACAAGCGTCTCGAGGCCCTCGACCTTGCTATGAACAGTATCGAGCGCGACCACGGCAAAGGCGCGATCATGCGCCTCGGTGACAACAACAGTCTGGGCGACCAGCTCGAGACAATCCCCACCGGTTCCCTGGGCCTCGACATCGCCCTGGGCATCGGTGGTCTGCCACGAGGACGCGTCGTCGAGATCTATGGGCCCGAGAGCTCCGGCAAGACCACCTTGACCCTGCAGAGCATCGCCCAGGCGCAGAAACAGGGCGGGCTAGCGGCCTTCATCGACGCAGAGCATGCCCTCGATGTCTCCTACGCCCGCAAGCTGGGGGTCAGCACCGACGACCTGCTGGTGAGTCAGCCCGACTCCGGTGAGCAGGCGCTTGAGATCTGCGAGACGCTGGTACGAAGCGGCGCTCTCCACATCATCGTCATCGACTCGGTAGCGGCGCTCGTGCCCAGGGCTGAGATCGAGGGTGAGATGGGAGATTCCCTACCCGGTCTACAGGCGCGGCTCATGAGCCAGGCGCTGAGAAAACTCACCGCCGTCGTGGCCAAGAGCAACACCACCGTTGTCTTCATCAACCAGATCCGCATGAAGATCGGTGTCATGTTCGGCAGTCCCGAAACCACCACGGGCGGCCGGGCGCTGAAGTTCTACTCCTCTGTGCGCATCGACATCCGTCGCATCGGCTCCATCAAGCAGGGCGACCAGGTCATAGGCAATCGCACCCGGGTCAAGGTGGTCAAGAACAAGCTCGCTTCGCCCTTCCGTCAGTGTGAGTTCGACATCCTATTCGGAGAGGGCATCTCGCACTCAGGTGAGTTGCTCGACATGGCCGTCGACGACAGCCTCATTCGCAAGAGCGGTTCATGGTATTCCTACAACGACGACCGCATGGGACAGGGTCGAGAGCAGGCACGTCAGTTCCTACTCGAGAATCCCGAGTTTTCTGCGGAACTCGAGGCGAAGCTGTTCGAGGCAAGGGACATCCCTATGCGCCCCGGGCTCATGGCTTCGGCACAAGTCGCAGAAGCCTGAGCGAGCGAGGGACCAACCGCTTCGCTCTCGACTCTTCGGCCTGCTGAGGTGAGGGAGGCGAAGTAGTTGGAACTTGACGCAATCTTAAATCAAGGTGTCCAGCAGGGCGCAAGCGACGTGCATCTGCGTGCCGGGCTCCCGCCTATGCTGCGCATTAAGGGCAGCTTTGTGCCCCTGGCTGGCTCCGAAAGACTCAGCGCTGACGAGACCTTGACCTACGCTGCCGGACTCATGAACCGCGAGCAAAAGGAGCGCTTCGCTGAGCACATGGAACTTGATCTGGCGTATGGAGTTCGGGGCCTCGCACGCTTTCGAGTCAACATCTTTCGTCAGCGCCTCACTCTGGGCATGGTCTTCCGAGTGATCCCATCCACTGTGCCGGTCTTCGACGACCTCCGCCTGCCCCAGGTACTAGAACTCATCGCTGCCGAACACCGCGGTCTGATCCTGGTGACGGGTGCCACCGGCAGCGGCAAGTCCACCACCCTGGCCGCGATGGTCGACTACATCAACAAGCATCGCTCGGCACACATCCTGACGATCGAAGATCCCATTGAATTCATCCACCGGGACCAGAATTGCGTGATCAGCCAGCGGGAGATTGGCAGCGACACCCTGAGCTTCGGCTCAGCCCTGAGGGCGGCTCTACGCCAGGACCCCGACGTCATTCTGGTCGGTGAGATGAGGGACACTGAGACGATCGAAGTGGCTCTTGCCGCGGCCGAGACGGGCCACCTCGTCATATCCACACTGCACACAGTCAACGCATCCGAGACGCTCGACCGGATCACGTCTCTATTCGAGCCCCACCAACAGAATCGAGTTCGTCTACAACTGGGCAGCTTACTCCGCGCGATCATCTCGCAACGGCTCGTGCCCCTCGCTGACGGAACTGGAAGGGTGCCGGCGGTAGAGGTCCTCGTAAACAAGGGCCAGATCCGCGACTACATCGAGAGTGAGGCGAAGAACCGTGAACTGAACGATGCCATCGCCCGAGGCTCAGCCTCCTATGGCTGTCAGACCTTTGACCAGAGCCTCTACACCCTTTACTCCGCCGACTTGATCTCTTATGACGACGCCATGCTGTTCGCGACCAACGCTGACGATCTCGCCCTGAAAATCAGCGGTGTAGTCTCGGCATCTTCCAGCTTCTAGTGTCCTGCTAACAGAACACCAGCACCCAGGGTTCTTCCAACATGAAAGCCGCCGACCTCCGCCGGGCATTCCTCGAGTTCTTTGAACAACGAGGCCATAGCGCCGTCTCAAGCTCCTCCCTGGTGCCTGCGAACGATCCCACCTTGTTCTTCGTCAATGCAGGCATGGTGCAATTCAAGGATGTCTTCGTCGGCGCCGAACAGCGCCCGTACAAGCGCGCGACGACTGTTCAAAAGTGCATGCGCGTCTCGGGCAAGCACAATGACCTCGAGAATGTGGGCGTCACTGCAAGACACCACACCCTTTTTGAGATGCTCGGCAACTTCTCCTTTGGCGACTACTTCAAGAGAGAGGCCATCGCCTTCGCCTGGGAGTTTCTCACCGAGACCATGGGCTTGCCCCCGGAGCGCCTCCTTATCACTGTCTTCGACGACGACGACGAGAGCGCTGAGCTGTGGCTCGAACTCGGGATAGCTGCCGACCGAATTGGCCGCTGCGGCGCCAAGGACAACTTCTGGTCCATGGGACCAACCGGTCCCTGTGGGCCCTGCACTGAAATCCACTGGGACCTGCAGACTGACTTTGTGCCCGACAACGAGCCCGACCCTTGGGGCTTCGGTCACGATGCCGGTCGCTACATGGAGATCTGGAACCTGGTCTTCATGCAGTACGAGCGCTACCTCGAAGATGGCGAAACGAAACAGCGCGACCTGCCCAGCCCCTCTGTCGACACAGGCATGGGCCTGGAGCGTATCGCAGCCATCAGCCAGGGATTCAAGAGCAACTGGGAATTGGACGAGTTCCAATCTGTCATCGCAGTAGCTGGCGAAATCTGTTCCCGTCGCTACGGCGACAGCCCCGAGGCGGACATCAGCCTGCGAGTCATCGCCGACCACAGTCGGGCGGCGGCCTTCCTGGTTGGAGATGGCGTCATGCCATCCAATGAGGAACGCGGCTACGTGCTGCGGCGCATCATGCGCCGGGCAATTCGACACGGCGTGAAGCTCGGCATGACCAAGCCCTTCATGCAGCGTACTACCGAACGCGTCATTAACGACATGGCAGATACCTATCCGGAACTCGCCGCACGCCGCGACTTCATCCTCAAAGTAGTGGCTAACGAAGAAGATGCCTTCCGGCTGACGCTGGATCGGGGGCTCGCGCTCCTCGATGATGCCTTTACTCGCCTGGATGGCGAGGGTCAGAGCAGCCTGCCCGGACAGACTATCTTCGAACTGCACGACACCTTCGGATTTCCCCCCGATCTGACCGAAGTCATCGCCGGAGAACGGGGCTTCGGTGTGGACATGGAAGGCTACAGCGCCCACATGTCTGACCAGAAGGCGAGGAGTAGAGCCTCATGGAAGGGTTCGGGCGAGAGCGCCGTGGCTGAGACCTACCGCGAGCTCGAGGCTGACGGTGCCACGAAGTTCGATGGCTACCGAAACACGGCCTCCAGCTCCAAGGTCGTCGCGCTCCTCGTCGATGGCGGGCGAGTCGAGAGCGTCAGCGAGGGGCAACAGGTAGAGCTTGTCACGACCGCCACCCCCTTCTACGCCGAGTCGGGTGGGCAGGTGGGCGACACCGGATCCATCTCAGGTCCTGACGGTACGTTCAAGGTGTCCGACTGCCTCAAGCCGGCAGGGGCCGTCTTTGTGCACTCAGGCAAGGTCACCGAGGGCGCCATCCACATCGGTGACAAGCTGAATCTCCAGGTCGATGCTTCCCGGCGTGATGACATCATGCGCAACCACACGGCCACTCACCTCCTGCACGCGGCGCTACGCAGCCTTCTCGGCAAGCACGTACAACAGAAGGGCTCTCTGGTCGACCCCGACCGCCTGCGCTTCGACTTCAGCCACTTCGAAGCGATCTCCCGCGAGACCCTCCACTCCATTGAAGATCTGGTCAACGAGCAGATCCTCAAGAACACGGACGTCTCAGTATTCGAGACCGACATGGAGGGGGCCCTCGCCGAAGGTGCAATGGCACTCTTCGGTGAGAAGTACGGAACGAACGTTCGTGTCGTAAAGGTGCAAGATTTCTCTACGGAGCTGTGCGGCGGCACCCACTGCCAGGCCACCGGCCAGATCGGGCTGCTCAAGATCACTTCTGAGGCCGGCATCGCATCTGGCGTCCGACGCATCGAGGCCATCACCGGGCGACGCGCTGTCGACTACCTGCGCAGCATCGAAGCCGAGCGGCGCGCCCTCTCCACCCTGCTCAAAGCGGGACGAGACGAAAATGTGAGCAAGGTCGAGCGACTCCTCGAGGAGCGAAAAACCCTGAGGCGGCAGGTCGACGATCTCAAGCAGCAGATGGTAGCCGGCGGCAGCGACGGCAGCGGTCCTCAGGCCCGCGACGTACATGGCGTACCGGTCCTTGCCACCGAAATCGTTGGGGTTGATGCCAAGGACCTCAGGGGCCACAGTGATCTCCTCCTTGAGAAGCTCGGGCGAGGCGTCGTGGTTCTAGCCACGCGCAGCGACGGAAAGGCGACCCTCCTGGTCAAGATCAGCAAGGACCTCACCGATCGTATCCGCGCTGGGGACGTCGTCCGCGAGCTGGCCCAACTGGTTGGGGGCAAGGGCGGGGGGCGTCCTGACATGGCACAGGCAGGCGGTAAGCGGCCCGAGAACATCCCTGCTGCTCTCGAAAAGGCCTACGAAATGGTGGGCGACGCGCTCTCGTGAGCCCAATACCAGGCGACCGCAATGAGCAGAAGGCGTCCTCGCAAGACGACGCTCGAGAGCCCGTCTTCTCGGGTGAACACGCCATCACCGAAGAATCTGTCTACGCGGTGCCGCGAGGAGACGTCGCCGTCCTCCTCAATGCAAATGCTGGGCGGGCGAAGCGCTCAGTGATTCGAACCATCCGTAGTGTCTGCCCCGAAGCCCTGGTGTTCTGGACCCACAGCCTCGAAGAAGCCCAGGATGCCATCGAAGCAGCTATCGAGTCAGAGGTCACGACCATCTTCGGTGGTGGCGGCGACGGCACCATCATCGATCTTGCAAATCGCCTGCTCCGATATGAGCACTCTCCTCGATTAGGCATCTTGCGCCTGGGCACGGGAAACGCCCTGGCCTCCTGGGTGGGTGCACGCTCCGTCGCCGATGACCTCGCTGCCTGGCATCGGGGCGACGCCTTCCGCGAGCTACCGCTGCGCCTCTGCAAGGCCGAAGCTGAGCTGTTCCCATTTGCAGGGCTGGGCTGGGATGCAGCAGTGCTCAACGACTATCGATGGGTGAAAGACAAGCTGGAAGGCACGCCCCTGGAGTCAAAGTCTCAGCACCTCGCGGTCTATCTCGCTTCGGCCTTTGGACGCACAGTGCCCCGCATGGCGACGTCTCGCGACACGCCACTTGCCACCATCGAGATCCTCGCAGGAGAGGCCTGGAGGATTGACCGCTTCGGCACCTGCCTCGGCAACAAGCTCCAGACCGGTGACATCCTCTACCGTGGGTCGGCACACATGACAGCCTTCGGCACCACACCGTTCTACGGCTACAACCTGCGCATGTTGCCCCACGCAACCGCTATTCCCAGTCACTTCCAGCTGCGGGTCTCGGCAATGGATGTCGTGACTTCAGTCAACGAGCTCCCCCGGATCTGGGCTGGGGATCTCGAGCACGACCGGCTCTTTGACTTCCTGGCGCAGAGCATCAAGATCACCTACGATCGGCCCGTGCCCTATCAGGTCGGCGGTGAAGCACGTGGGCTTCGGAGCGAGTTGATCCTGAAGATGGATTCCGATCAGCTACCGGTACTCAGCTTCTCTTGATCTGTCTCGGGCGGAGCACTCTCTGGGCCCGACTCGGACTCTGGCTCCTCCGGCTGTGACTCCGTGGCGTCCTCAGCAACAGGCTCCTCGACTGACGGCGCTGTACCTGCGGGCACAGACTCCGGCTCTGCGATCCCGCGGCGGTCAAGAAAGCGCTGAGCACGCTCGCCCCAACGACCACTCTCGGCCCGTCCAGCCAGAGCAGAAAGCACTACCGTGGCTTCCTCACCTCGATCCAGCTCGTGCAAGCATAGTCCTTGACGATAGCGGGCCTTATAGATGACCGAGGTGTCGGAATAGTCCTCCCAGACAATTCCATAACGTCGCTCAGCAGCCTTCCACTCGCGACTCTTCCAATAAAAATTACCTATCTGCAGCACACGCTTAGCCAACCGCAACCGTGCCTTACTGCGGATCCGAACGACCTCTTCGATGTACTCGGACTCCGGAAAACGTTTCTCGTAGCCCCGAAGCTTCTTCAGGCCGCGTTCTGTGCTTGTCTGATCTCGCTGCGGCACCGACGAGGCAACCTTGAACTCTGCCCGGGCCATTCGATAAATGGCGTAGTCAATCTCGCTGTGCCGAGGATGCAAGCGGGTGAACTGACGATATGCGTCGATGGACTCGAGGTAGGAGTCCTTCTCGAACAATGCATCGGCTACACGCAGCTCACAGAGCACTGAGTACTGGTTGAACGGAAAGTGATTCTTCACCTTCTCAAACGAGATGATCGCCTCGTCATAGTATCCACGACGTAGCTGACGCAGCCCGCGGTTGTAGAGATTCTCAGGGTCTTCAGGTTCTCTGACGCTGGCTCTCTTTATGGGGGCCTTCGGAGCCCCTGAACCAGGCAGGAGGTCGTCATCCGCGGCGACGGCCGATCCCGAAGGAAAACCAACAACGAACGCACAGGTCAACAGCAGCGCACGAGTCCGCATTAGGACGACAAAATGGGAAACGAGGTGCATCACTTCCGATAGCTCCTGACTGCTACACGTCCACAGTGGACAGAGCAAAAAAAACGCGCAAGCGGTGGCCATCTTGCTCCGCTGAGGTCCACCGAGCAAGGGTAGGCCCACGGTTTGACAGTTCAGATGCCCTTATTAGGTTTCCTCAAGATATGGACAGAAGACGCTCATCCTAGGAAGATCCACAACGTCGGGCACCCAGGTCCAACACCTATACGAGGAAGCAAGCCCATGAATGAACCGCAGCAAGGCGATCAAGGCCGGCCTACCAAACCGCTGGACTTCTCAACCTTCCTCATCTCACTCGGCACCTCAGCCATGATTCAGTTAGGAGATGCTCCCGATCCCACCAGTGGCGGGATGCTCAAGGCCGACCCCGAAGGTGCCCGTCAGACCATCGACCTGCTCGGCCTCCTCGAAGAGAAGACGAGAGGCAACCTTGACCCAGCAGAGTCCGAACTCCTCACCAACCTGCTCACGGATCTGCGCTTGCGCGCCGTACAGCTCCAGACCAGCTCATAGTTAGCAGCCAAAGGACCCCTTCATGCGCAGCGAAAAGCTCACCGTCAAGAGCCAGGAAGCCATCGCCAGCGGCCAGGACCTGGCACGCGAGCACGGCCAGCAAGAGGTCGACACAGAGCACGTCTTGATGGCCGTGCTCAGCCAGGGCGATGGCGTAGCTGTGGCAATCCTGCGCAAGATTGGCGCAAATGTCGGGCAGCTTCGTGGGCTTCTGCTCGAAGACATTGAGCGCCGAGCCAAGGTGAGCGGCGGCAACACCTTCGTCAGTCAACGACTGCACAAGCTCGTCGACACCGCTCTCGAAGAGGCAAGCAAGCTCAAGGACGACTACGTCAGTACCGAGCACCTCCTCCTCGCGGCGACGAGTGCAGGAAAGGCTGCAGGTAAAGCGCTCAGTGCGGCTGGACTCAATCGCGAGGCAATTCTCTCTGCCATGGCCGAGGTGCGAGGTTCGCACCGCGTCACCGACCAGAGCCCCGAGAACAAATTTCAATCACTGGAGAAGTTCGGCACTGATCTGTGTGAGCAGGCCCGACGCGGCAAGCTCGACCCGGTCATCGGCCGCGAAGAAGAGATCCGCCGCACGATCCAGATCCTCTCGCGTCGAACCAAGAACAACCCGGTGCTGGTAGGAGAGCCCGGCGTCGGCAAGACTGCGCTGGCTGAGGGACTGGCCAACCGCATCGTGCAGGGTGACGTCCCTGAGAAACTGCGTAACAAGCGCCTGATCTCCCTGGATCTGCCCTCAATGGTAGCCGGGGCCAAGTTTCGCGGTGAATTCGAGGAGCGACTGAAGGCAGTCCTCAAGGAGGTTCAGGACGCTGACGGCGAGATCATCCTCTTCATAGATGAACTGCACAACATCATCGGTGCTGGCAAGACCGAGGGCTCAATGGATGCCTCGAACATGCTCAAGCCCGCTCTCGCGCGCGGCGAACTGCGCTGCATCGGGGCGACTACGCTCAACGAATACCGCAAGCATATCGAGAAGGACTCAGCTCTCGAACGGCGCTTTGCCCGCGTGTTCATTGACCAGCCGTCGGTCGAGGACACCGTCGCCATCCTGCGCGGCCTGAAGGACAAGTATGAGGTCCACCACGGAGTACGCATTCGCGACGCAGCGCTCGTCGCCGCCGCCAGGCTCTCCCATCGCTACATCTCCGACCGGTTCCTGCCCGACAAGGCCATCGATCTGGTCGATGAAGCCGGCTCGGCTGTCCGAATGGGGATCGACTCCATGCCGGTCGAGATCGACACCCTCGAGCGTCGCATTCGCACCCTGCAGATCGAGCAGCAGGCACTGAGCAAAGAAGAAGGACGCCAGAGTCGCGACCGCCTCAAGTCGATAGACCGAGAGCTGGCTGAGATCGTCGAAGAGGCCGGCGCCCTCAAGGCACGTTGGCGAGCAGAACAAGACGCCATCTCGGGAATCCGCGAGATGAAGGCGAAGCTGGACGACGCCCGCGGTCAGATGGAGCTGGTCGAACGCGAGGGTGATCTGAGCAAGGCTGCCGAACTCAAGTACGGAGTAATCCCCGACCTGGAGAAGGCCATCGCAGAGGGACAGGAACAGCTCGTCGCAGATCAGGGTGAGAGCCCCATGCTGGTTGAAGAGGTGGATGAAGACGCTATCGCCTCGGTTGTAGCGAAGTGGACAGGGATACCCGTCAGCCGCCTCAAGGAATCCGAGATCGCCAAGCTGATGAGAATGGAAGACCAACTGCGGGAGCGCGTCATTGGACAGGACGAGGCTCTAGCTCTGGTCTCGGCCGCCGTCCGACGCGCGCGCGCCGGCTTACAAGAAGAGAGCCGCCCCATCGGATCGTTTATCTTTCTGGGACCTACCGGCGTCGGCAAGACCGAGACAGCCAAGGCCCTCGCCGACTTCCTCTTCGACGACGAAAACGCGGTCGTTCGCATCGACATGTCCGAGTTCATGGAGAAACACTCAGTCGCTCGACTGGTGGGGGCACCTCCCGGCTATGTTGGATTCGACGAGGGTGGAGTTTTGACGAACGCGGTCGCCAACCGCCCGTACTCCGTGGTGCTGTTCGATGAGATCGAAAAAGCGCACCAGGACGTGTTCAACATCCTCCTACAGATGTTGGATGACGGTCGCCTCACCGACACCCATGGAAAGACTGTCGACTTCCGAAACACGGTCATCATTATGACCAGCAACGTAGGCGCCCCTGAGATCATGGAAAACGCCGGCAAACGTGAACTGATGCAGTCGGTCGCCATGGCAGCCCTTCGGTCTCACTTCCGGCCCGAGTTCCTCAATCGAATCGACGACATCGTCGTCTTCAATCCGCTGACCCGAGAGAACATCGGTCACATCGTCGGCATCCAGCTGAAACACCTGGAGCGTCTGCTCGAGAATCGCGAACTGAGCATCGAACTGAGCGAGTCGGCCGCGCGGCTGCTCGGTGATCTTGGCTTTGATCCCGCATACGGAGCACGGCCGCTTAAGCGTGCCATCCTGCGCAACATCAAGGACCCGCTGAGCATGTACCTCCTGGACGGTAGCTTCGGCGCTGGTGACCACATCCTGGTCGACGTCGCAGATGGTGCTTTTCAGTTCAGCAGCTCACCCAGGCCAGACCGACAGGGAAGCGACGACGACGGGCAAGCGACAGAGGCCGATTCGAGTGAGGACACGTCAATAATTGATGCCGAGATCATCGTAGGAGAACAGCCAGGCGTATAGTGTCTGGATGATTGAGGGACCACCCTCGCAAGCGTCCGTTGGGGGACTCAACTCAGGTGACCGAAGACACCAAACCACCTACTCGCAACGCCACCCTCGGCGATGCAGCCACCATGACGCTGGCCAAGGACAAGCAGTCCCTCGCCAGGGTGGAGGAACGGGCCGTTCCGGCGCTCGTAGTGCACTCGGGCCCCAACCTTGGCGACTACTTCGCCTTCCCCGAAGACCCCTGTGAACTCGAAATGGGACGGTCTCGTGACATGGACTTCGTCTTGCGTCATGCCTCGGTATCGCGATGCCACGTCAAGTTCGTGGTCCTACACACGCCGACGGGCCGCAGCGTAGAAGTCACTGACCTCGGCTCTACAAACGGCACTCAACTTAATGGCGATGATCTGGTGGGCTGCTCCTCACTCAATGATGGCGACATGATCCAAATTGGCGAGATCGCGCTCCGCTACCGACTCATGGACCCTACAGAACACGCCTTTCAGGAAGACATCGCCAAGCGGGTCGAGAGTGCCCGCACCGACCCACTGACCGGCTTGTTAACTCGACGGTTTCTGGTGGACCAGCTCCCGCCCCTGCTGGATGCCTACCGCCGTAACGAGGAGCCCTTTTCTCTGTT
>CAZEIY010000056.1:0-2193 GCA_964512375.1 uncultured Rickettsiales bacterium
AGAAGTACTTGAGTACGACGGGACGTTGATCGCTGCTGCCTTTGATGGTCCAACGATGGCCATTGACCCAAAGACCCGAAGCATCCGATGGAAGGTCGACTCTGGCGCAGTGTCGAGCATGACCTTAACCGCTGAGGGTTTGTACAGCTCCAGCGGACGGGGCGCGCTCGTCGCTATGGACCCGGGCACTGGTGAGGTTCAGTGGCGCTGGGAACCCAAGGACAAACAGCTTGGCCCAGCGGTTCGAGTCGGCAGTTCGTTGCTCGTTGGCGATAGCTCAGGCACCTTGCACGTCATCAATCGCTACGAAGGCACTGAGACTTGGAGATACCGTCCAAGCGATGGTAGCCGGCTGAGTGGAGTCGCTGCAGCGGCACACATCAGTGGACGCCAGGTCCTGTTCGTATCGGCAGGCGGCACCTTGCATTCACTGGTGGGGACCGCCTCTAGCGCTGACGATCTTAGTGAAGAGCCCCGGATTCGGCGCGATAGACTTCTCGGCTGGTAGAGGCAAGAGAGGCCTGGCAGATCTCATCTCAAATCTGCCTGATCTGAATTCGGTTCGTTTTCGGCCCCCGGGCCGACCAAGTCTCAAGAATCGCCTCAAATCGCCAGTCTTAGCGCGGCCCTCGACCCGCAACCTCCGTAGCCACCATTAAGTTTACATAATATAGATTATCGGACATTGGAGGTGTGGGCCCAGTCATGAGTGTTTCCTATCGACCTCTTTGGAAAGGTCCAAAGGACCGGCGCTAATCATTTGAAATCATTAGCTAAGCCTTGGCTCAGCTGAAGTACGGCGTGAGTTGCTCCAGCGTTCAGTCAGAACCACATCGACCCCTGCCATCCGCCATCTCTGGGGACTGACCGGGGCCGTTCTGCGCACGCGGGAAGTTGGTTCTGGTGGAGGATAGGGGGTTCGAACCCCTGACCTCGGCGTTGCGAACGCCGCGCTCTCCCAACTGAGCTAATCCCCCTGAAACCAGTGCTCTCAGAGGCCTCTCCGCGAGGCGGGCAATTTATAGACCCGAGTCTATTGCGCTGTCAATGCGTGGACAGGAGCCTCGTGGCGTGTTTGAAGGAGTTGGATGCGAGCGCAGCAGGAGCGAGCAGAATCTGCTCAGTGCATCTTCCTGAACACGCCACTGACGATACCAACAACGTGAACTTCTCGGAATTCGCTCGCAGCCACGTAGATGGGCTCCATTGAGCTGTTCGCCGGTTGAAGGCGGATACGATCACCCTCGCGGAAGAACCGCTTTACAGTGCACTCGCCGTCAACCATGACGACGGCAATCTCGCCGTCACGCACAGTGAGCTGCTTGCGGACAAAGATGTAGTCTCCGGGCAGTATCCCATCCTCGATCATGGACTCGCCTGAGACGCGCAAGGCAAAGACCTGGCCAGCCCCGGGGATCATGCAGCGGTCCACATGCAGGGTCTCTTCTCGGTGTTCAATGGCGAGAGCCGGGAGACCAGCCGCTACAGAGCCATAGACGCCGATTTCTACCATGTCAGCTTGCTGGAAGCTCTGATTGGGCATCAGATCTCCGCTCAGCTCTGTAAGGGCCAGATCGGTAAGTCGCATAGCACGGGCCAGGGCCGACTTGCCTGTGCCACCGACTCGGAGTAGGTAGCCCTTTCGACATAGCGCCTTGATGTGGTCACTGACACCGTTGGTAGACCGGATACCCATGGCATCACCGATCTCTCGGTATGAGGGCAGAATGCCGTCTTGCTGGAACTTCGAGTAGATGTACTCGAGGACAGATCGTTGGCGCTTAGAGAGGGTCTCCATCTTCGGGCTCCGGGACAGAAGGTGTAACAGCAGCAAGCAAACTGGAGGTTTGTTCAGTATGGAACGGATGTGCAGTACAGTCAAGAGTTGGGCAAATGGTTCGTGTTACCCTGGGCGCCGATTCAGGGGGCCACGGTACGTTGGTCCTTGCTGCGGAGTCGCTCGTGTCGAGATCTGGTAGGGCTGAGAGGCCGGGCGGTACGTTCTTTCTTGAAGTTACGCCCCTTGGCTGGCGTCTGATGGGTGGCTACGGATTTGGCCTTCTTGTCCTTCATGGCCTTCTTTTGTGTCGTCATGTCCTTCTTGTTGTCGTCCTCCATCGCCAGAACCTTAGATCGTTTCTTGGCCTCTTTCTTCTCCTTCGCCGCAATGTGGAGAAGGAGCTCCTCATCAAC
>CAZEIY010000056.1:2203-15853 GCA_964512375.1 uncultured Rickettsiales bacterium
CCTTCTTGTCCTGTCGGGGCTGAGCTGGTGGAAACATCGCGAAGAGACGGTAGCAGGGCCCATGAAGCAGCTCTTCGGCGACTCAGTTGCTTCAACCTCCCTTCCCTTCTGGCAGTGGTTGGTCCTTCATCCGCCCCAGGGTCCAGCCGCGGTTCACCCCGACAGCGCCGGATTCCATCTCTGGCAATTGCTTAGTGCCCCCTTCGTGTATCCGCCCGGGAGTTTTGGACCCCTGGCTGTGGCATTCATCGGCTTCGCGTTCTTCGCGGCAGGTGTTGAGCGCTTCATGGGACGTCGACGCTTCTTGATCTTCTGGCTGGCATCCTCCCTCGGTGCGAGCCTGGGAGGTTTCCTCTTTGGGCCGCTATTGCAGCCCAGTGGTTTTCACTTTGGCTGCGGCCCGGCCGTGCTGGCAACGATCGTCGTCTACTGCATGATGACACCTGAGGCCATCGTCTCGGTCTTCATGGTCGTGCCGATCAAGCTGAAGTGGATTGCGGCTGGTGTTGGTAGTTGGGTGGTAATAGAGGCGCTCGCGATGACCCAACCCCTTGGCGCTGGCGCTGCAGCTGGCGGATACCAGGTGGGTGGAGTGCTAGCCGGTTACCTATGGTTCCGCTACGGCGAGGACATGTTCGAACGAAGGCGTCGACGACGTCGATCCGGGGCGCTTCTCGAGATGGTGCTGAAGGACGTCGACAAGCCCGAGGAACGAAATGAGCCTACCTTCCATTGATCCCAACAAGCGGGTTTGGTGATGAGTCCTATGGATAGCAGTGGTGGGATGGGCGGCAGGATGCGCATCGGCCCTGCGAACACTCCCCAGGTCATCAAGGACATCATGCTGGTGACAGCTGTCGCCTTCCTGGCTCAGTGGGTCTTGGGTTATGCGTTTCCCTCCAAGGGGCCGAATCTCCCGGCGGTCATCCACTTCGGTGGGCTCAGGCCATCCCAATTCTGGAGCGGAATGCTCTGGCAACCAGCGACGACCTTGTTGTTGCATGGCGAAGCGTGGCACCTCGCTGGCAACATGTTCTTTCTTTGGATGTTCGGTTGCCCTGTTGCTGAGAAGCTCGGTCGCAGTAACTTCCTGGCCTTCTATGTGGGTGCTGGCATTGGCGGTGGCCTGCTCAATCTGGCGCTCTCGCTGCTCTTGCATATTGCAGGAGCCGAAGTGTGGCTCTTTCCCTGGGACGTAGCAACCATCGGCGCCTCAGGCGCGGTGTTCTCTGTGGTCACCTACTACTGCTTCTTGTGGCCAGACCGGCCCATCAGCCTGCTGTTCCTTCCTCTGACGTTCACAGCACGATGGTTGCTGCCGCTGGAGTTCCTGCTCGAGTTCAGCGGCGGCGCCGGGAGCGTGAGTCATGCCGCTCATCTTTGCGGCGTGGTGATGGGCTGGTTGTGGTTTCGCAACGGCGGTCGCAACCCAGCGTCTGGCATCTGGTGGTCCGTAGTTTCAATGAGTCAACGGAGACATCGGTCCCACCTCAAGGTAGTGAACGAGGATGATGACAGTGGCCCTGTCTTTCACTGAAGCGCTCGAGAGGCCATCGGTCCGAGCACCTATTGCCACCCTGATCACAATTCTCCTCGTTTTCGGCTGTTGGGATCTCGGCGAGCGACTCGTTAATGACGCGCCGAGGTATAGCGAGTGCCTTGATCAAGCGGCTCCCTCTTGTGTGGGCCAGAAGCTCCTGTTGGGCGGTGACGCGGTCTTTCAAGATGAACGACTGACCGTCCGCATTCTCTCACGCCATCTCGTGACATTGGAGGCATGGCCGTCTGAGATCCCATTCCCAACGGAAGGAGAGGCTATATCGGTGCAGGGGATCTATCGCGGCGAAGGGCTCCTTCACGTTACCGCGGCGGCCGTCTACCCCCTCGCTTATGCCGACCTGTGGCTGGGGTGTCTCGGTGTCCTGGTCTGGTTGGTAGCTCTCGCGGTGTTCGTGCGACAGCGTTGGCAGCAGAGGCCCGATCATGGCTGATCTTGTCACTCATGCGTTGACGGCCGTGCTGGTACGAGGCCGCCGCCGCGTAGACGCTGTCACGCTCTGGCTCGTGACAGGAGTGATTCTTCCTGATCTGCTCTCCAGGGCCCCGTTTGTAAGCCTTCGGTTGATTCAAGACATGGGGTTCTTTGCGAGTCTTTCCCTGGACGACGATCGCCTTCACCTGGGCCTCAACCTTCCCCATACTCCGGCAGGCATCTTCCTAGTCTCCGTGCTGATCTCGGTGGTCCTGCCCCAGTGGCTTGCAACTCCCCTACCCCGCCTCCACCTTGCCAGTTGGATCACGCTTGGAGGTCTTCTTCACCTTGCCGTCGACCTCTTGCAGCTTCACCTCGTTGATGGCTACTTTCTGCTCTATCCATTCAGCGTGCGGCCCTTCGAGTTCGGCCTGGTGCGGAGCGACGGCTCGGTGCTTGCACTTCCTGTCCTGCTGGCTGTGTGCGCGTTGGTTGTGGCGCCATGGCTGAAGGCCACCCTGAAACGAGCCGATAAGGTCTGAGAGTCCGTCCCATTTCGGCGGCGGCTACAGGCAAGGTGCGCTAGAGGGACACCCCCATGAACTCAGCCTCAACAGCTCAGATGACAGGTCCTGGAGAGACTCCAAGGGGGGGGGCAAACCGCCTCTTCGATGGAAAATCTCCGATCACACGATCCCCGGAGAAGCGTCCCGTCTCAGTAATGGCTGTGGCCATCTCAGCGACAGCGGTTCCCATGGCCTTCCAGGGGATGTGCTCGTAGCACTTCTTGTCAAGATCGCAGCTCTGTAGCCAACATGGTCGACAGCCGACTTCCGAGAGCACCTTTATGCCCCGCCCGTAGAGATCGATCTCCTGGTGACAGGTTATTCCGAACCAGGCCACCACCGGCTTCTTGAGTCCGATGGCCATGTGCATTCCAAGGCTGTCGCCACTAACGACCATGTCGCACGCTGCGACTGAAGCGAGTCCTCGCCGGAGGCCGCCAAGGCATGGCGTTCGATAAATGGGGATCTGTTGCGCCTCGACAAGACCCGCAATCTCACGGTTTCGTTGCTCGTCGTCACGTCCACCCCCAAGAAGAGCAAACCGCACCGCATCCTTGCGTGGAATGCGCCTCCAGCTATCAATAATGAGTCGCGCAGTGTCCGCAGGTGTGAAGCGTTTGTATGGATAGCGATTCGAACAGCCCGTGTTCCAGCCAACCAGCACTTCGCTGTCGGCGAGGCCGGTGATCCGACGGTCTTCGACCGCCCAACGTCGTTCTTCGTTCGAGAGCACCACTACGTAGCGATCGTGGCAATACTCGAAGTCCAGGGCCTCGGTCAGGAGTTGTTGCTCCGAGAGGGTGTTCTCGAAGAACTTTTCCTGATTGTCCAAACCCAGTTGATAGAGCCTGGTAGCGGCCTCGCTCAGGGGAACGATTGCTCCCGTTTGATCAATGCCGAAGCCCCTCTTGTCTTCGGCTTGTACGGAGTTGATCAACGAGCAGGCAGGCAGTTCCTTGTCTGGGCAGAGGGCGATGTCGAAACGCAGCGAATTCAAGATCGCGAGCGACGCATCTCCGAGCTTCAGTACGCGGTCGACCAGGGGATTGTGTAGCAGCAGTTCGGACGTCTGTGGTCGAGTCAGCCACGTTATGTGGGCCTTGGGGTAGCGCCTCCGGATCGCTGGAAGCAGCGAAGTTGTGCGCAGCACATGACCACTCTGACCCAGCTGAACCAGCAGGATGCGAGGGTCCACAGGCTCGTAGTGTCGGCAATCCACACAGGAGCGCCGGTGGCGGCACGGGCTGAAGCCGGTGAAGAGGCGACAGTCGGTCTTGTACTCGGAAGGGGCACTCATAAGCAGGTATCATAGACGTCGCTGGTCTTTCGGACCATGGCACCGAACGGGAAGCAGTTCTCTGCGCGGCGACGTCCGGCCTTTCCGTGGCGGCAAAGGAACTCGGGGTCTCTGGCTGCGGCCCCTGCCAGACTATCGAGTTTGTCGCTCAGATCCGAAGAACTGCCTGGCTGTACCAGCCAGCCGGTCACTCCGTCTTTCACCAATTCCGGAAGGCCTCCTGCTGCGGAGGCCAGCACCGGCAGAGCACCCCACATAGCGTCGAGGACTGCTGTGCCGAGCCCCTCGCTAAGGGACGGATGTACCAGGAGATCAGCGTTCTCGATCTCGCTGCTGACATCGGCCAGGTCGCCTGCCAGAACCACCTGACCCGTGAGACCATGCCGAGCGATGAGATCTAGCAACTCCACCTCGAGGGGGCCGCCGCCAACTATGCGAAGAGAGACCGGCAGTTCCTTACTGGCCAGTGCTTCGATAAGTGTGCGGTGACCCTTGTGCTTGACCAGGGCGCCAACACTCAACAGCCTCAGCCTGCCCCCAGCGTGCGGGTGGACGGGCGTCACTGAACGACTCTTTGCTGTCGGAAGTGCCGAACGCACGAGGTGGAGGCGCTCCTTCTCAACCCCAAAGTCCAGCATCACCTTGACGATGGCGTCTGAGACACAGATCACGGCGCCCTTCGCATACTTCCAACGAGTCGCAAATCGCTGGCGGGGGGCATCGTCAATTCTCCGGTGGACGACCAGTTGGTCCTGCGACCGCCTGGGCGCGATGATGCGAACCGCCCCATGGGAGCGGGAATCATGAACGTGAATCAGGGGAGAGCCGAGCCGCGCGATACTGCGCCGGAGTTGCCACAGGCCCCGAAGACGTATCGGACCATACCAGGCCTCAACATGCAGACCGGCTTCCAAAGCAGCGTCTATCAGCCGCGGGTTCCTCACCAGCAGGGTCGGGTCAGGACTATCGCTGCGTTCGTGTTGTGCCTTAGCGAGCAGCAATAGCTGACGCTGGCCCCCACGGAAGCTCATCGCGCTGTCGACATGCAAAACATGACGATGAGAGTAGGGCGTCTCGATGCTCAGTTCAGGCATGGGGGCGTCCCTCCATAAGGCGGTCGACGAGGGTCGCTGCGAGAGCCTTAGAGCCTGTCAAGTCCATAGAGAGCACAAGGGTTTGAGCCCTCTCCAAAGGCGCCGCAGCAGCCCATCCGAACGCATCCTTTTCGGTTATCAGGGCAGTGTGTGTACCCGCCCCATTTAACTGGCGTCGTTGCGTCGATGAAGGCTTGCCATGATCGCGAATCGGCACGGAGCTCAAGACCGTGAGTCCATACTCACGAGCGCACGAGACTACCGAGGAGGGCTCGCCTACTGCAGCAGCAACGATGACCGGCGGGCATGACTCCGGTGCAACGACTCGTCCTGTGGAGAGGTCGCGCACGCACCGTGGTTGACGTCGCAGAACCGGATGTCCTAGTTCGCCGATCGGGCGCCTGGTGTCGCCCTGGTAAATCAAGGCGAGTTGATCAGCTCTCTGCAGAGAGTCACGACCCTCTCTACAAGCCGCTTTTCGCTCGAATGGTGGGTCCTGGGTTGGGTCGACAATTACCAGGTCCATATCACGCTGGATCCCGGCCTGAAACCCGTCGTCAAGCACGAATAGGTCGACATCCTCCCGAGCGAGCACAGCCGATGCCGCAACATCTCGATTGGGATAGATCGCGACAGTCGCCTCACCACAAGTGGCCGCCAGCCAGGTGGCCTCATCTCCGCATAGCGAACTGAAGTCACTCGCTGGTCCAGTACGGACTCCATCGCAAAGAGTTCGTTCCCATACGATGTCGCCCTCTCCCACTGCAGAGAGCAGGACCGGGCCTGTCGTTCGTCCAACACGGCTCTTGTAGCCGCGGATAAGAATAGCAACTCGCAATCCTCTCAAGCCGGCCTCAGCGGCAAGAGCAGCAGTCATTGGCGTCTTTCCACGGCCCCCGAGGGCGAGATTGCCAACCGAAATGCTGGGGCGAGAGAGACGGGGCCAGCTGCGCTGGAGCACTCTTCTAGCAGCGCTGACTCGACGAACAGGCCAGGTTGCAAGGTAGGCAGCAGTCACGACAGCACCCCCTGGCTACGGAAGAAGGCGATGGTTCGCTGTCGCCCATCGGTGTCAGCCTTGAGCTTATCGTAGGCTCCGACTGGAACTCGGAACTGCTGCAACGTTGTTTGTCTTGCCCTACTGTAGTTCAGGTCATCGAGACGGAGAGCAAGTTCCCGGTCCGCGAGGGTGGCTGCTACGGAACCAGGGTCCCCTGCCCTGGCATGGCAGAGCGGCCTCAGGCCTGCGGCGATCGGCTCCAACAAGTCGTGGCAGCCCCGGCCATAGAGACCTCCACCCACGTAGGCGGCATCGGCGTGGGCGTACCATGACCTAAGAACGCCGAACCGCGTGTCCACGCTGAAGGTCCCCGGCAAACAGAGAGAGGCGGCTTCCCGTCGTAGGGAAGCGCCATGGCGAGCGTGCCTGGCGACCATCAGCCAGTGTGCCCGGCCTGCTGCTAGTGGACTATCCCGCAGCAGAGAGGACAATGCGCTTGGCTCGCCTGGATACACCGAACCAAGAACCAGGAGGGGGCGGTCCGCCGCGATCGACCCTGCCTCGAGCCCAACCTGGAGCGTTTCGAGTGAGGTGTGCGGTAATGACTCAGGCCACTTGAGCCAGCCACAGACAGCCACTCGGTTAGCCGGAACGCCAAGAGAACAGAGCCTGCTGGCATCCTCGTTGGAGGCCGCTGCGAAGGCCTTGACTCCCGAGAGAAGGTGGCTGACGGTACCGCGCAGCCTGCTCATTCGAGAGTGACTGACTGCAGACATGCGGGCGCCAGCAACCCCTACCGAGACACCACGGACAGCGGCCTCAGCAAGGAGATTGGGCCAGAACTCTGCCTCAATCAGCAGAAGAGACCTCATTCTGGTTGCCGCGAACAGCCTGGCTGTACGACGTGGAAGATCCCTCGGCAAGCGAAAGTCCGCTCCTCCTGCGAGTCCAGATGACGTGCCCGTGGAGATGAGCCAACGTTTCCCCGGCTGCTCCTGGCGGAGGCTTTGACGCAAGGCTCCTGCAGCCTTAATTTCGCCAGCCGATGCACCGTGAATCACGCCACTGATGTCGGACTCCACAACAAGGGGCTCAGCGCCTCGCCATGAACCAGGGATGATCTCGAGTGCGGTGCTCAGCATACGATAGGTGGGATAGAGCATTAGAGTCCGCCTCTATGCGGTGCCGACGGCCACAAAGACCTTGCGCATAGACGCACGGAGCGGGCCTTCAGGGCCTCAAATTGCTGTGAGAGGACGGCGCGATGTGGTGCACGATCCTCCCCTCGACCCACCCTGAAGGGGCGGCCGTAGGCAACAACAACGCGGCTCCAAGGCATGGGCACGCGTGCATGATCCCAACTGCGTAGCGTGAGACCACCACGGCAGGATGCCGTTACCGGTACGATCCAGAGTTTTCGTAGCTGAGCGAGGGCAAGGATACCTTCTGCGACCTTACCAGCAGGTCCCCTCGGGCCATCCACGGTAATTACTGCTCTGCAACCATTGGTGCTGAGCCGCAACAGGGCGCGCAAGCCACTGGTCGCTCCAGCCGAACTCGAGCCACTGGCAACCTCGATGTCGAGGTTGTTTAGCAGGCCTCTTGCCAGAGCGCCGTCCCGGCTCTTGCTGACCAGCACCGCGAGGGGCTCACTCAGGTGGGTCGAGAGCAGCAGCACCGAATCACCGTGCAGGCAGGCATAAGCAAACGGAGCCCCGAGATCGATCAATCGGTCGACGCGGCTTCGTCCGAGAGTGATCCGGGGCAAGCACCAGGCCATGTTCCGGAACCATAGAGCCAGGACGTGCTGAGCCAGCAATCTGAAGCGAGGGAGCAAAATCATTTACGGATCAGATCCGGTCTGTCGTCGAGACCCCAGACCGTCACGAAGAGTCCCAGACGAAACCAGGGGGACAAGCACTCCGTTCTCGAGTCGATAGGAGCGGTTAGCGATTATCAAAGGGGCCGGACGGTGACTTACGATGAGAATCGTTCGGCTTGAACGAATGGAGTTGAGCGTGCGGAGAAAGTCCTGTTCACTCTTCGAATCGAGGTTTGCCGTTGGCTCGTCGAGCAACAACACCGGAGCATCACACAAGAGGGCCCGTGCAAGAGAGATGCGCTGTCGCTCGCCCCCCGAGACGACTGCTCCAGCGTCCCCTACCCTGCCATCCAGCCCACCCGGCAAACTGGACAAAAAGTGGCCATTTGCTGCGAGACCTGCGAGCTCAGCACATCTAAACACCTCGTCCTGGGTGGCTCCCGGACGCGCCAGAGCAATGGCTTCTTGGACTGTACCCATTCCCAGCCAGCTCTCTTGGTCCACCATGGCGATATGCGCCCGCCTGCGGCCGAGTTCGAGGTCAGAGGCATCGACTCCATTCCACAAGAGACGCCCGGAAGTCGGCTGCACGAAACCAGCGATCAGGTCCAGCAAGGTGGACTTTCCTGCTCCACTGGCCCCTTGGATGACGACTATTTGACCAGGCTCCAAAACGAGGTCGACACCTTGCAGCACAAAACCTCGACCGCGGTCGAGGCTCAGATCCGTGAGCGAAATGCTCACGCGCTCTTCAACCTGAGATGGAACCTGTGTCTCGGTTGCGACGCAAGGCAAGTCAAGGATCTCGAAGACACGAGACAGGCCGGCACTGGCCTCTTCCCACAGCGCGTTTGCCGCAGCAATCCCCTTAAGAGGCTCACCTAGCAATCCCAAGGCGACCAGGAAGGCCACCAAAGCCGCCGCATCGAGTTCGCCGGCTCGTACCTGGCCGGCACCCACCGCCACAACAACCGCAATGGCAATTGCAGCTGCCAGTTCCACCGCCGGTGGTCCTGAAATGCGGTAGGCCGTCGCACGAAGTGCGGAGCTCAGTTGCTCCTCGTTTGACCGCTCAAACCCAACGGCAATTCGATCCTGTGCACCATAGGCCTGGATGGTTCGCAAGCCGGCGAGGCCATCTCTCGCCAGGCTCTCCAACCTGGCCAGGCTGCTGAGATGAACACCCGCATGATGGCGGGTTGCCCGACCGGTTCCGTAGATCACTACCGCTACCACGGGGAGGCCAAGGGCTGCCCACAGGGCCAGTTGAGGGGCCATCATCGCAGCAGTACCGGCAATGGCGAGAGCGCTCAGTGGCCGCTGGACGAGTGTGACCGCGGCGCCGACAGCGGTGCGGATCGTCCCTGCATCATGGCTGATTCGGGACAGGCAATCGCCGAGTCCGTGCTGATGCAGTTGTGCCGGATCACAGTGCAGTAGATGGCTGAATATTCGGTTGCGGAGGTCTCGCTCTGCACGAAGAGCAGCCTGGCGGGTTAGCCAGGTGCGGCCGATGCGGGCACCGCCCTGAACTACGAACAGTCCAACAATGGCGAGGCCTAAGTGCCAGGACCTCTGGGTCGATGATGGGTCCATTAACGAATTGAGCACTGCCCGAACCAGGAGAATCAGCATCCCCTGACAGCTTGAGAGCAGGCCGGCGAGGACCACGGCCAGCAGTAAGGAGCGAGCATGGGGCTGGAGCAGCCCGATGATTCTTCGAAGATCACGCACGGCTTGTAACCAAGGGCTCGATGAATTCAGCTGCTCGAGCGGCGAAGCCTGGCAAGCCGAGGTGAGGGCGAAGCCTCTCTCGGATCGCGACCGCCCTTCGACGAGCGGCTCCAGGTTCGTCGATCAACGGGCTCAGTGCGGCGCTCAGGGAGTCAGGACGGAGATCCTGATGGACCTCCGTGACCACCTGCTCGTTGAGCAGGATGTTGGGCAATCCGAGAGCCTGATCCCTTAGAAGTGGTCGGGCGATTGCTGCGGTGACAGGATGCGCTGCGGCCGCGATCACCATGGGGACTCCGAGAGCAGCAGCTTCCAGACTGGCCGTACCCGCAGCGACGAGCGCCAGATCTGAGCGCTCTAGCACTGTAGGGCCCGGAGCACGCTGAAAATGCACACCCGGAAGGCTGGGAGGCTGTCGTTCGAGGCGCCAGGGAACCTCAATGACAGCCGAGCGGCCTACCTGCTTCAGTGCAGTCCTCACGCCCACCACCATTGGCTGCAGGTAGCGCTGCACCTCAGAGGGTCGAGATCCGGGCAGCAACGCGATGCGCAAGGACCCTGTTTCACCGCTGAGCGGAGGCCGAACCCTAGTGAGAAGGTCCGCCGCGGGGTGACCTATCCAATGGGCAGCGACACCGCGTGCGCGAAGCGGGTTGACCTCGAAGTCGAAGAGGCACAGCACAAGGTCCGCGTAGCGATGCATCGCGGCCAGACGCCCTGGTCTCCACGCCCACCATTGAGGAGGTACAACGACCACAGTTGGGATGCCATGGTCCCTAGCACGGGCGGCAAGAGGTAGATGGAAGTCGGGGGCATCCACGAAGATCGCGAGTTCTGGGCTCGCTCGCAGTAGGTCCTGGAGACCGCGGCGAGCGGCGAAGAGGGCGGGGAGACGGGGGAGCAACTCCAACAGCCCCGCGGCGCTCAGTTGGGACACCTGTGCTGCGGCCCGAAACTCGACGCCTCGAACAGCAGCCATCGCTGGACCCTGGCAACCGACCCAGGATAGCTGCGGATGACGAGCGCTCACTTCCTTAAGAATCCCGGCTGCCAGATGATCACCGCTTGGCTCGGCAGCACTGATCAAGCAAGTTCGGGAAGACATCGAAGCTTGCCTTCTCAGTTCCGTCCACGCGAGCAGCAGGACCGTCGAGATGGCTCGAGAAGAAAGCGCACCAGATCGAAGATGACGGGGTCTTCTTCTGCACCGTAATCTCGCAGTGCAATCACGATCTTGTCCGGATCGACGCCCGGGTGACCTGATGCGGGCCAGAGCAGCCTCAGCGCGCGCCGAAGAATCGCCACAGAGTTGTCGTGACCGTGTTCGCGCAAGGCGTGGCTGTTGGGGCCAACGATGCGTGCCCGATCCCCCGCGACCAGGGTCCAGGGCGGGACATTGCCAGAGACCATTGCGCCTGCGGCAACCATGGCGCCAGTTCCTACTCGGACAAATTGATGCAGCGCCGCGCGCGCTCCAATCATTGCGCTGGGACGAATCTCTACGTGACCGCCGAGTTGGGAGCCGTTGCACAAGGTCACGCCATCACCCACAACACAGTCGTGTCCCACATGCGCGTAGGCCATCACGAGGACATCGTCTCCCAGGGTGGTAAGCCCATTGGATGAAGCGGTTCCGCGATGGATGGTTGCGGCTTCTCTGATCTCTACGCGATGACCCAATTGAAGGGCACCGTCACCACCACCATGTCGATGTTGTGCGGGTCCTCCGATGAGTGCCCCCGGGTGTGCGCACAGGTCATCCCCTGCAGTCAGTGGCCCCTCCAGGACGGCACAGGAGCCAACATGAGCGCGATCCCCGAGTTGAACATCGCCTATCAGTCGTGCGAGTGGGTCAATGCGGAAAGGGGGGTGCATTCCAGGTCCAGCGGCGGACGGTTGCATTCTGTCTCCAGCCGAAGAAGGAGGCGGGCTCATCCAGCGTCAGGCTCAGCGAAGGCAGCGAGGATGGTGGCCTGTGCGGCCTTCTCATCCCCTACAGATGCAGTCCCACGAACGCGCCATGTGGGACCTCGCTGACGCTCGACGACTACCTCCAGGCGAAGGATGTCGCCGGGCACCACCTTTCGTCGGAAGCGAACCTTATCAAGACCCATCAAGAGCACCCCGCCGCCGCGTTCTTTCAGCTCCGGCTGGCTATAGAAGCCGAGAATAGCTGCCGCCTGAGCCAGGGCTTCAACCTGCAACACCCCGGGCATGACCGGATCATCAGGAAAGTGACCTGTGAAGTATGGCTCGTTCCAGGTGACGTTCTTTGTCGCAACAATCCGCTCGCCGGCGGTCATCTCCTCTACCCGGTCGACGAGCAGGAAGGGATAACGATGAGGCAGGAAATTGGCGACCTCACGCGGGTCCAGGGCAGTACTCTCAGTGCTCATGGGATTCCTCGTCTTGGGATGGAAGCGCACTGCGCAGTCTACGCGTGCTCCGGGAAAGCTCAGCCTGTTGCCGAAGCCACTGCTTGTGCGGTCTGGCCGGAACGCCGCCATAGACCTCTCCGGCGGGGACATCGCGAAAGGCGGCAGCGCGCGCACTGAGCACGGCTCCTGCGCCGATCGTGCGATGGTCTGCGACCCCTGATTGGCCAGCAAGCACTGCCCCCTCACCGACCCGCACAGAGCCCGAGAGGCCCACCTGTGCAACAAGGACGGCGCCAGCTTCAACCTGGCAGTTGTGCCCCACCTGCACGAGGTTATCGATTCGCGCATGCGCGCCGATGGTTGTGTCGCGCAGGGTGCCCCGATCTACACAAGCCAGCGCACCGATGTGGGCGCCATCACCGATACGTACCCCGCCGACCTGAGGAATCGCTGTTCGAACCCCCTCATCATCGGGCTCGAGGTAGCCAAAACCACGAGCCCCAACAACACTCCCCGCCTCGATCCAGACCCCATCGCCCAGAACAGTTCCCGGCAAGAGCCGCACGCCGGGTCCGATGCGACATCCCCTACCCAGCTCGACCCCAGCGCCGATGTAGGCTTGTGCTCCCACATGGCAGTGATCGCCAAGAAGAGCGCCCCTCTCAATAACTACAAGGGCACCCAGACTGGAGCGCTCTCCAACATCGGCACTCGCATCGACCACAGCGCTGGGGTGGACCCCAAGGGCCCCTGCGGTTGGATGAAAGTGGTGGGCAAGGCGCACAAAGGCACGCCCTGGGTCCTCGACCCTTAGGGCCTTCTCAGTGAGCTCCTCAGGCAGACAACAATCCCGCGCGCAGACGATCAACTCCGCATCACACTGTCCACCTCGTGGGAGGCCTCGTGCGTCAAACAACACCGCAACCTGCGCGGGCCCTGCCGTGCCAGGCTCCGCGAGCCCTTCGATGATGCGCTCTTCGATCGCCTCCGACGCCGTGACACCCAGGAGGCGAGCCAGGGACGAGACGGTAGAAGCTTGCCGTGTGCTGGACACCCGCCCTCGCGTCTACTTCTTGTCGTTGAAGCGAGCAATCACAAGATCAGTGATGTCCGCGACCCCGTTGGTGTAGACCACTGCGGTGCTCTCAAGGACCAGGTTGTAACCGGACTCAGCCCCCACAGCGCGGGCCACCTTGTAGAGCTTCTCGAGCAGGTCATTTGTGAGCTCCCCCTGCAGCAGGTTCATCTCCTGCTCACTGGTGACTACCATCTGCTGAAACTCGTAGTACTTCGTCTGAAACTCGCTTCTCTTTTCGGCGAGGGCGTCTTCAGACAACATCATCTCGCCGGCCTCGAGCGACTCCTGCATGGTCTCGAGTTCCTTGCGACGCTTGTCTACCTCCGCCTTGATCTTCTCCATGCGGCTCTCGAGGTTCGCACGGGCCTTCTTGCCCTCGCTCACTTCGTTGATAGCTCGCTGGAGGTTCACTACTCCCACCTTGAGAGAACTCTGGGCCATGGCCGTAGACGAGAGAGACAAGAGGGCCAGCAATACGGTGATGGCGATGAGAGGACGAGACATCTTCTGCTTCCTTTCGGATGGTTTCTGAGCGCGCGGATTCTAACAGTTAGACAGGTTTGAAACAGGGTCGGTACAGCGGATCAGAAGAAAGACCCGATAGTGAATTCGAAGACCTGGGCTCGCTCGTTGGGCTTACGCTTGAGGGGGAAGCCCCACTCGAAGCGAAGTGGGCCCATGGGAGACCGCCAACGGACTCCGAAGCCGG
>CAZEIY010000057.1:0-11902 GCA_964512375.1 uncultured Rickettsiales bacterium
TGTTCTCTGCTGCTCTGTGTTCGGCCCTTGCCCGAGGAGACTCCCTCCCCGCGGCTCTGCAGCATGCTCGTCGTTGTATGAATCGCGGCCTCGAGCAGGGTCGAATCGGGCGGCACGGTGGAGGTGCGGTCTGGCTCGATCGAGTGCCTCAGGACTCCACAGAAGACTGAACAGCGCTCAGTTGGCCGGGGGCCTGCCCTCAGGCGGGCTGCGCTAGTTCCGCGCTCGACGCGTAGACTTCGCGCTCTTGCGCGGTCGGCGAGCTGGCTTCTTGCTCGTCTTCTTCTGCTCTGCGGGCGCAGTTGTCGCCTCGGCACCGATCGAACGGAACACCGCTCGTCCTGGCCACTGAGCTGCTTCTCCGAGGTCTTCCTCGATGCGCAGAAGCTGGTTGTATTTGCAGATGCGATCGGTTCGGGAGAGTGATCCCGTCTTGATCTGGCCCGCTCCGACCGCAACCGCGAGGTCGGCGATGGTGGTGTCCTCGGTTTCCCCTGAGCGATGGCTGACCACACAGGTGTAGCCGGCATCCTGGGCCATTGCGATGGTCTCCAGCGTCTCAGTGAGAGTGCCGATCTGATTTACCTTGATGAGGATCGAATTGGCTGAGCCGCTCTTGATTCCGCGGGCTAGCCGTTCTGCGTTGGTCACGAACAGATCGTCACCCACTAACTGCACCTTGCTTCCCAGCGCACGATTGAGCCGTCGCCAGCCCTGCCAGTCGTTCTCGTCCAGTCCATCTTCGATGGAGATAATGGGGTACTTCTCGACCAACTCACCGTACCAGGCGATCATCTCATCGGCGCTCAGACCAAGTCGGCCCTCACCTTCGAGTTGGTACTTCTTGTCGCTGTAGAAGGATGCTGCTGCGACATCCAGTGCCAGAAGGACGTCACCGCCTGCCACGTAGCCCGCGCTGGCGATGGCCTCCATGATCACGTCCAGCGCCGCCTCGTTGGACTCGAGCATCGGCGCGAAGCCACCCTCGTCTCCGACCGAGGTCGCCAGCCCTCGTCCCTTGAGGACAGCTTTTAGCGAGTGGAAAATTTCCGCGCCAATTTGTAGCGCCTCTGTGAAGTTCTCGGCGCCTACCGGGATCACCATGAACTCCTGGATGTCGACGTTGTTGTCGGCATGGGCTCCGCCATTGAGGATGTTCATCATGGGGACGGGAAGGCGCCTGGCCGTCACACCACCGAGGTACCTGTAGAGCGGTATGTCGAGGAGTTGAGCAGCGGCTCGAGCTGTGGCCATGGACACCCCAAGCAGTGCGTTGGCACCCAGACGGTTCTTGTTCGTGGTGCCGTCGAGCTTGATCATGGCGCGGTCCAGTCCGACCTGGTCCAGGGCGTCTCGGCCAATAGCCAGGTCGCGGAGTTCGCCACGAACATTATTCACCGCCTTTAGAGTGCCCTTGCCGAGATAGCGCGTCTTGTCGCCATCGCGGAGCTCACAGGCTTCGTGCTCGCCCGTGGAGGCTCCACTGGGTACCGCAGCTCGGCCCATCACCCCTGAGGCAAGCAGTACATCGACCTCTACGGTTGGGTTTCCACGGGAATCAAGGATCTCACGGGCACGGACATCAACGATGCGGGACATGGGGGCTCCAGCGGCGGAACACGGGTTGTGTTCGAGTCGGCCCAGAATAAGGGGAAGTCTTCGCCGTGTCTCGACCCTTTGTTGAACTCGTCCCGGTCTTCTGAGGCAGGGGACGAACTGTGCGGTTGGGCTCGCTACAAGGGGGCGGGTGATCTGCTAGGCTCCATCCTTCGCGCTTCTCGCCACGCCCCACTGTTGGTTGGCGCGCTCCATCGCTAAGGGACCCTCAATCTGATGTTCGCTCGCGTCTTCACGCCTCTCTTCACTCTGCTCGTGGTCGCCTTGCAGTTGCCGAGTGCCGCGCACGCTTCGACAGAGGCTGCCGAGGCTCCGGGTGAGGTGGTCAGCTTTGAGACGAGCGACGGCGTGGTCCTTGACGGCCGGCTCTTCGCCCCGGGTCGTCGGGATAGTGTCCGTGGTGCCATCGTCTTCATACATGAGCCGTTCCGTTCGAAGCGAGACTGGGCCTACATGGCTGATCGGCTGGCTCGAAAGGGATTCTACTCGCTGATCTTTGACCTGCGCGGTCATGGCACTTCGCTGATGCATGGCGATGAAGAATTGGATCGTGAGATCTTTATGGAGGCGGACTGGGGGGACACTCGCCACGATCTGCGGGCAGCGGTTGCCTTCCTCAAGGAGCGAACCAAGGTGCCTGCTGAGAAGTTGCACCTGGCTGGAGCGGACCTCGGCGGCTCCCTTGCTTTGCAGCACGCGGTTAAGGATGGCGAGGTCGCTAGCGTAGCCATACTCTCACCGGGTCTGGGCTACGACGGCCTCAATGTGTTGGGTCTGGGTAAGCAGCTCGAACGTCCGTTACTCCTGGTGTTCTCGACGGAGGATGGTTACTCCCGAAAGTCTGCCCAGGTGCTGGCCGCTGAAGCTGGAGGCCCAGTCCACGTTGAGATGTATTACGGGGTCGGACATGGCGCCAAGATGCTGAGCCGAGAGCCAGCCCTCGAGGCACTGCTCATCAGTTGGTTTCTGGGCACCTTGGTTTCACCTGACGGTCGCCGCCTAGAAGATGCTGGCAAACCTGAGATCGGCGAAAAGAGCATCGAAACAGCGCTCGACACAGACGCTGAGAAGAAGCGACTGGAGAAGCAGCGCAAGGAAGCTGAAGCAGCTGATCAAGAAGCAGTGGGCGAGCAGGAAGAGCGCAAACGCTGGAAGAACAGCGACTGAGTCGCGGTGGTCGCCTACGAGGTCATGAGTCCTCACTCCCCGATGGGTTGATCTCTGTGGGAGCCTCGGTGGCACCGCTTTCCTTCTCCCAGCGTTGATCGCCGCTTCGTCGGTAGACAGTCATTCCCGAGTCTCTGAGCTTGTCCAGTTCGCGCTCCGTCACTTCGCCGCCCATCCGTTGTAGCGCTTCTTGACGTATGGCTTCTGCCCTGAGGAAGGGGGATGTCTCGGACTCCGCACCGGAGTGGCTTAGATCGACCCCACTGCCCGAGAGCTTGAGGTTGGGGGCGCTGAGGCGTTGCTGGATGCGGCCGCTGCCGAAGCTTCCGTCTCCTTTGCGTTGGCAGTCGAGCCCGCAGCGCTCGGGCGCCTTGCCTATTGCGTGCAGGATCTCGAGGGCTGCGCCGCAGTCCTCACACTCGTAGCTGTACAGGGGCATGGGGTCGGCATCCTAACCTGAGGGGGACCGCGCAGCGAGTGGATCGAGCAACTCTTCAAGCTCCGCGATGCTGACTCCTTCTGCTACATTTCCGCCACCAAGAATTGAGTCCGCCAGAGCCTTCTTACGCTCTTGGAGCGCGACAATGCGCTCTTCTACGGTTCCCTCTGAGACGAGCTTCCAGGAAAAGACAGGGCGGGTCTGACCGATACGATGGGCGCGGTCGGTCGCCTGTTGTTCCACCGCTGGATTCCACCAGGGGTCGAGATGAAAGACGTGATCAGCGGCGGTCAGATTCAGGCCTGTCCCGCCTGCTTTGAGTGAGATCAGAAAGATGGGTGGACCACCTTCAGTCTGAAATTGCTCGATGACGGCCGCTCGGTCGCGGGTTGAGCCATCCAGTCGCACGAATTCGAGTCCAGCGGTCGTCAGACGGGGCTCTACGAGGTCGAGCAGGGAGGTCCACTGGCTGAACACGAGCGCCTTGTGCCCTGACTCCACCAGTCGGGGGAGCAAGTCCATGAGACGATTCAGCTTGCCGGACTCAGCTTCGGGGCTGCCGCCGGGGAGCATCCCCGGGTGGCAGGCGGCCTGGCGAAGGCGAGTGAGGGCTGCGAGTACCTGCATCCGCCGATTCCCGGTGCTCTTACCTGCCTCGACGCTCGGCTTTCGCAGCCCCTGCAGAGCAGCGTGCCGCACAGCTTCATAACCAGAGTGTTGGGCCTCGCTGAGTTGGCAATGGACCAGCGTCTCGCTGCGAGCGGGCAGGTCGGCTGCTACATCCTCTTTCAGTCGTCGCATGATGAAAGGACGTATTCGTGTGCGAATGGCTAGCAGAGCCTGCTGATCCCCTCGACTCGCGGGTCCGGCCAGGCGTTCCGCGAAGCTCGCACGTGAACCGAACAGACCCGGGTTGAGGAACTCCATCAACGACCACAACTCGGTGAGCTGATTTTCGATAGGGGTCCCAGTAAGTGCGATCCGGTGGTGCGCCCGAAGGCGCCTGGCGGCTCGACTCGTCTTGCTGTCCGCATTCTTGATCGCTTGCGCCTCGTCGATGACGACCGTGTGGAAGGAGATGGAAGAGAGCGCGTCGATGTCTCGTAACAAGATGGCGTACGACGTGATGAGCACGTCCAGTTCCCCGCGGCGAAGTTGCTCAAGCCGCTCTTGGCGCTTTGGACCATGTAGGACCGCGAGGCGGAGGTCGGGTGCGAACCGTATGGCCTCGCCTTCCCAGTTGCGGAGCACTGAGGTGGGCGCCACTACCAGCGCTGGGCCCGCCTCGCGGTCTGCCAGTAGTGCTGCCAGGGTCTGCACGGTCTTGCCGAGACCCATGTCGTCGGCAAGGACTGCTCCCATCGAGTGTTCACCGAGGAAGCGCAGCCATGACCAGCCCTGTAGCTGGTAGGGCCGCAGTTCGGCAAGGAGCCCTTGTGGAGGAGGAAGCTGTGGGATGCTGCCCTCGTCGCGGAGCCTGCTAGACAACTGCTCGAGTCCGGGCGGCAGCTGCTGCTGGATGCTCTCAAACAGTTCGGCGGCTACTGGGGCGAGATGGCTGCCAGAACTCTCACTCTCGTCGCCTACCAACATGGCAACGAGATGGGCATGCTCCGCGAGCCACTCCTCGGGTAGGGCGGCGAAGCCATCGGAACCGAGGGAAACCAGCGTCTCTCCATCATTCCATGCACGGAGTACGTTCTGGGGACTGGCGCTTCGTCCATCTCCCTCGAAGGACATGAGCAGGCGTCCGTCGCGCCACCCCACCTGCGGCTTCAGGGTCGTCGGGTGAACTCGGAAGCGATGAGCGTGCTCTTCTCCGATGACCCGCCCGGAGAACGCTGAGAGGCGATCCCTTATGAATCGGGCCGCATCGCTGGCTTCTAGCCGAAGGCGTTGCCCCGCACGCATGGCCAATTCCTCTCGCAGTTGGCTGTGCAGACGTAGCTCGCCAGGCCGATCCCTGGGAGGCAGGGCGCTGACACCACCCAGGGGGATGAGGTCCTCTCCGCGGACCTCGGCGACGGCTGGGCTGCCGTAGACAATGCGGGCCCACGCCTCAATCAATCCCGCACGTGGCTGCAACTCGAGGATTGCTTCGAGACCACCCTCCTGACTCTCGGGCACACCGTCACGTCGAATCACCTGGACTGCCTTCTCAAGAGATGGAAGCCACTCAGAGGTCAGGCGAGGTAACTCGTGGGGATGGAAGATGAGTGGTTGACGAAGCTGATGTAGCTGCAATTCGCTCAGACGCCCATTACCAAGAGGTCGGAGCGTGCCTTCGCTGAGGGCGATGGTGGGGTCTCCCTCGAATTCCTCCTCTACAGATTCGGGACTGAGCAGCCTGAGGCGATAACCCGTTCCAACTCGGTCGACTACAGCAACTCGATCCAGCGGTACTTTCGATACCTGCACAGTCTTGGCATCGAGGGTGACCTCGACGGCAGCGAGAAGGGCAGACATCAAGGGGCGGTAGTGGCGTGATGCCACTCGCTTGCCGGTGGCACTACCCTGAATCCGTTGTAGTCGCCGGAGCTCTTCGCTCGGCAGGACATCGGTTGGGAAGGAGGTCTTGCAGGGTTCGACTGATTCGCCTCGACGTATGGCCAACTCCAGGTTGAGCCAGCGCCCCTGACGGCTGAGCTGCATGACGATGTGGGGCGCCGCTTCGGCCTCGGGAAGTGCGTCCAGCCCATTGCGCAGCCCACAGAGCGCGGCGACAGCGTGAGCGCACGCGCTAGCTTTTGACTCGCAGTCACATTCCCACTCGTTGTCTACGGGCCAGAGATACACTTCGTGGGCCGGGCCCTGGCCCATCGATACGGAGAGCAGGTACTCGCCCGAGTCGCTGTCGCTCGAGATCAGGCCGACCTTTCCGGCCTCAGCAGCGCGCTCGCCAACTCGCCAGGCCGTAGCAGGGCTGGCCTTGCGCAGGGCGCTGCCTAACTCGCGCAGTTCATCGTGCACGGGGCGAAGCTTCTCATATCTGCTTGCAATTCGTCGGCGATACGAGCACGGTCTCTCCGTCTGGGACGGCAGTCCTGGCAGTCGCTGGTCGTCTCTTGTAGGCGGCGAGAGGAAAGTCCGAGCTCCATAGGGCACAGCGCCGGGTAACTCCCGGTCGGCGTAAGTCGAAGGAAAGTGCCACAGAAAGAAGGCAGCCAAGACGTGGCATTTGTCATGTCTCGCACCTTGCGTCCGATCGAACGTGTCGGTGGCGGGGGTGTAGCGAGTGGAGACGCTCGCTGGTGAAGGTGAAAGGGTGCGGTAAGAGCGCACCGGCGGTTCGGGTAACCGAATCGGCCAGGTAAACCCCGCTGGGAGCAAGGCCATATAGGGACGCGTTGTGGGGTTGCCCGCCTCTTTCGTGTCCGGGTAGGCCGCTGGAGTCCGTCGGCAACGGCGGGCCTAGATGAATGACTGCTCATGGGTTGGTGGTGACACTGCCCGGGACAGAACTCGGCTTACGGACTGCCCAGCCCAGGCACCTGTGGTGGGGGGAGGTGACTCCCCTCGCCACCCTCTTCTCCCGCGGGGCCTTATGGCGCGACGGTGTGTGAGAGTGGTCCTTCTCGAGGTAGCCAGACGCTGACGGTGGTTCCTTCATCGAGAGCACTTTCGATCTCGATACGGCCACCGTGGCGCTGTACGATCCTGCCCACGATGGCCAGGCCGAGCCCACTCCCGCCGGTGGCACGGGTGCGGGAGCTGTCTACTCGGTAGAAGCGCTCGGAGACCTTCTCCAGATCCGCAGGAGGGATGCCAATGCCGGTGTCGATGACTGACAACGTTACCGACCCGTCATCCGTTCGGATACGGATGGTTATCGAGCCGGTCCGCGTGTAGCGAAGCGAGTTCTCCAGCAGGTTCATTCCCACCTGCTCCAGGCGCATCCGGTCACCGATCACCTCTCCTCCGGGCTCGATGTCCGTGAGCACCTCCAGTCCTGCCGCTTCAGCCCGAGGAATCACTCGTCGAGCGAGATCGACAGCTACCAGAGAGAGGTCGACCAACTCGCGTTCCATGACGAGACGCCCGGCCTCGAGCTTGGTGAGGGTCTCCAGATCACGCGCGAGATGGGCGAGACGTCCGGCCTCGTCGTGAGCGACCTGCAGGAATGTATGTCGAGTGGCTGCATCCATGCTGCCATCCTCGTCTCCGATCATGAGGCTCTCGAGGTAAGCGAGTACGTTCGTCAGGGGAGTGTTGAAGTCGTGGGCGAAGTCGGCGACCATTCGGCGCCGCGTGCTATCCGTCTGTTCGAGGTCGTGCAGTGTTCGTTCCAGCAGGTCAACCGTACGATTAAACGTCAGCGCAACGCGACCGAGTTCGTCCATCTCACCGAGGGGAATGCGAGCCTGCATATCACCGGCAGCGACTCGGCTAACGACTTCCTCAGCCTGTCGTAGCCGTTGAGTGATTGATCTCGTGCCCAGGAAGGCGGTCAGGACCGAGAGCAGGAAGACCGGTACCACCCAGATCCAACTGCTCTCCCGGATGAAGCGCACCGAGTCTGCGGTCGATGGCTGGGCTGCGATGAGCAGGAATCCCTGCACCGACTTCTTCCCAGTTTGAGCAGGGGAGACTTCGATGGGGCTGACTGCCACAAAGCCCAGCCCGTCCGCTGTCCGTCGGCGCTCACCCGACAGTGCTCGCTTGCGGGTGCTTTCGGCCAGACGATTCGGAGGGGTCCTCAGCGCCCCCGTGCTGTTCGCGATGAGATCACCCTTCAGGTCATAGACCCCGATGCTGATCCTCTCGAAGGGCTTGTAGCGCTCAGAAAGATACGCCTGGATCTGTTCGGCAGGCTGATTCCGTTCGAAGCGGCCACTGAGAGAGTCTTCAAGCGCGGAGAGCGAGGCGTCTGCTTGTTGTTGGTAGGACTCTTCGAGGACGTTGGCGACCAGGAGGTAGGTAACCAACTGGGTCAATGCGCCGTAGATGGCGAGAACCGCGAGCATCGTCACCATCAGACGCCGGAACATCGAGCGGCGGGAGGTGGGGGGGCCCGCCACCCGGAGGGCGTAGCGCTCACGAATGTCGTTGGCCGCGGTTACATCGCTGGTGCTGGTCTCGCTCCAGGCGTGAACCGCCTTGCGAAAGCGGATTGTGGTCTTGTCGCCACTGAACGGCGTTTGCGACGGAGACGGCTGGCTCTCCGGCCGATTCTCACCCTTGCGGTTCCTCTCGGCGAGCTGGCGGTTCTTGTCAGTCGGGTCGGATGATTCGTTCTCAGACATCCGGGTCGTCGCGGTATCGATACCCCACCCGGAAGACGGTCTGGATGATGTCTCGGGGCCCGCCGGCTTCGGCAACCTTGCGGCGTACACGCGCGATGTGCGAATCGATAGTGCGCGCATAGCCGGCATGGTCATAGCCCCACACGTGGTCGAGGAGCTCTTCGCGATTGAAGACTCGGCCGGGGCGCCTGGCCATGAAGTAGATGAGGTCGAACTCCGTCGGAGTTAACTCGATGAGCTCCTCGTGTACATGTACTTCGCGCCGGCCGGGATTGATCTTGAGGGGTGGGCGCAAGAGGGCCGCAGGCGTTGCGAGCTCGTCGTCTTGAGCTGTGCCCACTGCTGGAAGCGCCTCGGCAGTGCTGGAGCCATCGACGGGGCTATTGAGCTCTGAGGAGGTCCAGGCCTGACGTCTGGCCAGAAGCGAACGCACCCGAGCGACCAGTTCCTTTACGCCAAAGGGCTTCCGTACATAGTCATCAGCGCCAACCGTGAGACCCATTACCGCATCGACTTCTTCGATCCGTGCTGTCAGCATGAGGATGGCGGGCTGCCTGCCCCCGCTGGCACGAATCGCCTGGCAGACGTCGAAGCCCGATCGGCCAGGCAGCATCACATCCAGGATGACGAGGTCGGGTTGCAACTCAGTGTAGAGTTCGACGCCCAGGTCACCATCCGCTGCGTGATGGACTTCCATCGACTCCCGTTCCAGGTGGAAGCGAACGACCGATGCGATCCGCTGATCATCTTCAACTATCAGTATTACGGAAGCCATGCGTACATCTTATCGCAAATTCGGTCCTGGGCGGGGCGTCGCCTGGAGCAAGATGTTGCGGAGATGTTGCGGAGATGTTGCGAGAACACCCGATTTTTCGACAAGGACAAGAAAAGAACATGGTCTGTGTCACAACTTGGCAACAATTGAATTGGAGACTGTAGGTCGAGCAGAACGGGACTTCCCAGGACGGGGCCGTCGACAAACCATCCGAGATTCACTTTGAACCCAGAACCAAATAGAGCTTTCCCAAGGAGACCCAGCCATGATCGCAAGTAACATTAATCTTATCCAAGACTCAGCCCGCAAGGCAATTGTGAGGCTCCACGCTGACGAGAAGGGGCAGGGAATGACCGAATACGTCATCATTCTTGTCGCCATCGCGGTCGTGTGTATCGCAATTTCTGTTCAGTTCGGCGGCAAGATCAAGGCGCTGTTCGAGACCGCAGACAGCGAGATCGACACCGTCGACTCCGGTCTTTAAGAAATCGCCCCCAAGGGGGAGAATGGGGGGCGATCTGGGAGCAGGTCGCCCCTTTTTCTTGCTTGCACGACAGACCTTGCCGGTGCATGTTCCGGCATGAGGTAGGTGTCAGATGAAGCCGACTGGGAATAAGAGCGATTCGACGACGGGCGTGCCTGACGAGGCCAGAGCGCTGAGCCTCGACTCGTATTCGTTCAATTTCACGGTTAGCACCGGTGAGCGGTTGCGGGCTTATGGGGGGCCACCCGCCTATGTCCTCCGCCTCAGAGCCATGGAAGACGCTCAGCAGAGCTATTACGCTGACTTGAGTGCACGCTACGACGCTCTCTGGCTTGCTGCTGCCGCTGGCAACATCGACGCGGAAGGACGGGAGATACGGCAGTCGCTGCTCGATGATCGTGGCCGTGATCGTATCGGTGAACTTCAGCACGCTCGCTCTTTGTTTCGGGAGCGCCGCGACCCGGAGTTGGATCGTTGTGAAGCGTTCAATCGGGCGTGGCAGCGCCACCTCGAGAAGGACTACAGTGGCCTGGATGATCTGGCCGCGCGCATGACGGTCTTTAACGAAGTGTTTCCAGTCGAGGCCGATCTTTCGGTTGATCCAAAGACCGGAGAGTACCTCTGGATGGGTAAGGATTGGCAGCCACTTGAGCCGCCAGACCGTGAGCAACTTCTCGAGCGCTTCCCGTTTCGTCAACCTGTGTAAGATGCGCGGCATGCCATCTCTGCGCAGCTTCGTACGAGCCTCGGCCCTGGCGTTGGTCTTGTGTCTCCCCGGCCTCGCTTACGCGGGTGGGATATCCATCTACAACGGTACAGGGTTCCACTTTGGTGCTCCGCTCAGTGAAGAGGGTGGCCAGGGTCGCTGGATGAATGAGGGGGGTGGCTTCGGTGTGCTCCTGGGGCCTGCCGACTCGCGGTTGTTGGGCAGGATGCGGTTCGCCTACAACGCAGTCATTGATCTTGCCGGTGGCACGCGACACGTCGCCGTCTTTTCCGCCGGTGTTCAGGTCGAACTCCTGCCCGATCTCACCAAGCGTTTTGGTCTCTACCTCGTCGCCGACATGGGCATTACTCCGTTGTTCACGGACATGCGCCTCTATCTGTTCGCCGACGTCGGTCCAGGTGTCCGCTTCGATCTGAACGACAGGTTCTCGTTGTTCGCTGAAGTATGTGCTCTGGTCCGCTATGAGAACAGTTTCTATGCTGGTCCCCAGTTCTATCTCGGCGCCCGCATCGCATTCGACTGAGCCCTCTCCTCGATCAACAGTCAGCTTGGAGCACGCCGTGCGTGACAGTGCCTACCAACACGTAAACCATATCCTCCCAGAACTCGATCACGACTATGGCGAGAGAGTCCACATTCTCGCTGATGTGCTGGCGCTCTCTCTTCTGTCACGGATTGGTCACCCTTCGACTCGGCAGCCGGACATCAACCGCCTTCTGGAGCGCTGCTACGGGGTGCTGTATAGCGGGGTGGTGAACAAGATGTTCCCACGGCAGAACACGGAGGTGGTCACCCGCATGGCGGACAGCGTGGAGGGCGCCGCCTATCGAGGACAGATTATTGACCCATCTACGCGGGTGGTGCTGGTGGGTGTCGCTCGCGCTGGCACCCTGCCGGCCTATCAGGGCTTCGACCTGCTCAACGACCTCTGCTACAGCCCAGGGGTGCGGGTAGATCATGTCTATATGCAGCGCCGCACCGATGAGCAGGGACGGGTTGTCGGTGTAGATCTTGGCGGAAGCAAGTTTGGCGGCGATGTCGACAACGCCATCGTGCTCTTACCCGACCCGATGGGCGCCACGGGTGCGTCGATCTCAGACGCGATAGGGCTGGTGAAGGAGCTACTGGGAGCACCTACCGAGATTGTCTGTCTGCATCTGATCATCACGCCCGAGTTCATCGCCAGGGTTACCGCAGATCATCCGGATGCGCACATCTATGCTCTACGTCTGGACCGCGGCCTGAGCAGTCCGGAGGCGCTCGCGGCGAAGCCGGGTTCGTTGGGCGGAGAGTGTGGCATCAACGACGTGCAGTACATTGTCCCGGGTGCTGGTGGCCTCGGCGAGATCATCAACAACAGCTACGCCTGAGAGGGCTGACCTCCGGACCGAAGCATCCTTCGCCCCGTCTCCAATGACGGGATCTACTTGTCAGTCCTTGAGTTCCAGGC
>CAZEIY010000057.1:11912-15813 GCA_964512375.1 uncultured Rickettsiales bacterium
TGATGGGCGCGTGGTCCGAGCCCTCCTGTTCAGGGAAGATCTCAGCAGCAGTGATTCGATCGGTCATGTCCTGGTCGATAAAGAAGTAGTCGATGCGCCAGCCGACGTTGCGAGCTCTTGAATTGGCACGCCAGGACCACCACGAGTACCGATCGGTCGCATCGGGGTGCAGGTGGCGAAAGGTGTCCACCCAACCCTCGGCGACGTAGCGGTCTACCCAGGCGCGTTCTTCCGGCAGGAAGCCGGACGTCTTGGCGTTCTCCTTTGGACGGGCGAGGTCCACCTCGTGGTGCGCTGTGTTGTAGTCGCCACAGACCACCACCTGGCGTCCCTGTCGTCGTTGCTCGTTCATGCGGTCGAGCATTGCGTCGTAGAAGGCGAGCTTGTAGTCGACCCGCTCGGGGCCCTTACCCCCGTTGGGGAAGTAGTTCCCCCAGACGCAGAGGTCACCGTAGCGAGCCATGATGGCTCGGCCCTCGGTGTCGAATTGTTCGATTCCCAAGCCACAGTGGACCTCGTCAGGTTGCTCTCGCCAATAGACGGCGACGCCGGAGTATCCCTTCCGTTTCCCCGAGTGAAAGTCCACACCCCAGCCCGGGACGCTTACCAGATCGCCAGAGAGCTGCTCCTTGTTTGCCTTTGTCTCCTGGAGGAATACGAGGTCTGCCCCGCACTGGCCCAGGTAGTCGACGAAGCCCTTGCGTCCAGCAGCGCGGAGGCCGTTCACATTCCACGAGATGATCTTCATGGCCGCAGGAAATACCACGCGCCGGCCCGGTCGTCGACGCTCGGTAACACTCGTTCGTCTGGGTACCCGGTGTCTGGTGTCTCCAACCGTGCCACGGTCCTCTTCGAGGAACTCAGTAGGGAAGGGGAGGGAGGTGTCGGCGATTCTCAAACGGGAGTCTGAAGTGCTCGAGGAGTGGTGCTACAGCGTCCAGCGGCCACTGTGTGTCCCGATCTGATAGCGCCTCGTCGGGATTGGGGTGGACCTCAAGGTAGAGGCCGTCGAAGCCAGCCGCCGCAGCGGCTCGGGTAAGAATAGGCGTCCAGCGGCGGTCTCCACCAGACCGGTTGCCATGGGCGCCCGGTTGTTGGGCGCTGTGGGAGGCGTCAAAGAGACACGGGCAATTGGTGCGCTGCAGTTCACTCAGCCCGCGAAAGTCCACGACGAGGTCTCCGTGACCGAAACTGGTGCCCCGCTCAGTCAGCAGTACCTGGCTTGCTCCTCCGCTACGCAGCTTCTCTACGGCGCTGCCAATCTGCCGGGGCGCCAGAAACTGGCCCTTCTTAAGATTGACCGGCTTTCCTGTTGCGCCAGCCGCCAAGAGGAGGTCTGTCTGGCGGCAGAGAAAAGCAGGAATCTGGAGCAGATCTACAACGGATGCCGCGACCTCTGCCTGATCGGGCTCGTGAATATCACAGAGGACACGAATGCCTAGGGACGAACGTACCTCTCGTAGCATTGCCAGGCCTTCGGCGATGCCTGGGCCCCGCCATGCTGAGAGGGCACTTCGGTTGGCCTTGTCGAAGGAGGCCTTGAATATGAACTCAAAGCCGCTCATTTGCGCGGCATCGCGCAGAGCCTCTGCTGTTCTCAATAACTGCTCTGGCGTCTCGATGGCGCAAGGCCCGGCGACGAGCAGGGGGCGGCTGCCATCAGCAGGCTGCGCTGGGTTGAGCGGATCGGCCGGTTGGGGCTCGGGGGGGGCGTTCGACATCGGGCCCATCCTACGATGGGTGCAAGGTAAGTGTGAATCCTGTTACGCTACTCAACGCAAGGCTATGAATTTCTGCTGCGATGTGGGCCACTTGAGCATCGGTTCTCGAAAGTCGCGGCAGCTAATCGAGGTTGATGATGGCTGGTAGTGGACGCCTGGGCGAACTCCTTCTTCGTGAGCAACTCATTACGCCGCTTGAGCTGCAGAAGGCTATTGAGCAGCAGCGCAGTGCCGGCGGACGCCTGGGCTATCAGCTCACCAAGATGGGCTTCATCGAGGAGAATGAGCTCACTGCCTTCTTGAGCAAGCAGTACGGCGTGCCGTCTATCGATCTCGGTGAGTTCGATATCGAGTTGGACATCATCAAGCTCATACCCAAAGAGGTGGTGCTAAAGCACCAGATCATTCCCGTGAACCGCACAGGAGCGACGCTCATCGTCGCTATGGCGGACCCCTCGAACATCTTCGCTATTGACGACATTAAGTTTCTCACCGGCTACAACGTCGAGGTCGTGGTGGCCTCGGAGCAGGCCATCGAGGGCGCGGTCGAGAAGTACTACACCTCCAATGTCACCTTTGACGACGTCATGCTCGACTTCGACGACGAAGAGGTGGATATCGTCGATGCGGACGAAGACATCAACGAGTTGGATCTCGAGAAGTCCGCGGGTGATGCACCCGTAATCAAGCTGGTGAACTTGATCCTTCTCGATGCAATTCGAAAGGGTGCTTCCGATATCCACGTGGAGCCCTTCGAGAAGCAACTGAGGGTTCGCTACCGCATTGACGGCATGTTGTACGAGGTGATGAAGCCTCCGGTGAAGCTAAAGCACGCGATCACTTCACGTCTCAAGATCATGAGCCAGCTCGACATCGCTGAGCGTCGCTTGCCCCAGGATGGTCGCATTAAGCTGAAGATGGGCAAGAACAAGGAGATGGACTTTCGCGTCTCGGTCTTGCCCACCATTTGGGGCGAGAAGGTGGTTCTACGACTCCTGGACAAGTCCAACCTGCAGCTCGACATGACCAAGCTCGGCTTTGAGGAGAAGGTGCTCGAGTCCTTCAAGAAGGCCGTTCACATGCCGTACGGGATGATTCTCATTACGGGGCCAACCGGTTCTGGCAAGACGACAACTCTGTACTCATCGCTCTCTGAGTTGAACCGTTCCGATGTGAACATCAGCACCGCCGAGGATCCCGTCGAGTACAACCTGTTCGGTATTAACCAGGTGCAGATGCACGATGACATCGGCTTGAACTTCAGTTCCTCCCTACGCTCGTTTCTGCGTCAAGACCCCGACATCATCCTGGTTGGCGAGATTCGCGACTTCGAGACGGCTGAGATCGCCATCAAGGCGGCGCTCACGGGACACATGGTGCTCTCGACTCTTCACACGAATGACGCGCCGTCGTCTGTGAGTCGTCTACTCAATATGGGTATTGAGCCCTTCCTCATCTCGGCTTCAGTGGTCTGTATTGGTGCTCAGCGCCTGGTACGAAAGAACTGCAGCGAGTGTCGTGAAGAAATTGAGGTTCCGACTCAGAGTCTTCTTGATCTGGGCTTTCACCCGGACGTGGTCGACGAGGTCGTCGTGATGCGCGGCAGCGGCTGTCGCATCTGCAACGGCTCTGGCTACAAGGGCCGCATCGCGATCTACGAGATCATGTTTATGACCGATGAACTGCGCGAGTTTATCTTGAACGGCGCTTCCACTCTCGAACTCAAGCGCGAAGCGATTCGTGAGGGGATGAAGAGCTTGCGGATGTCGGCGCTGAGTAAGCTGGAAGAGGGAATGACTTCTCTGGACGAAGTGGTTCGAATGACCGCTGAAGACTGATTTGATGAGCGCCGCTTAAGGGCGCTTCATTCCGCAGAACGGACCCTTCTGGGTCTCAGTCGCAACGCGGCGATGAGTTCCTACCTGGTGTGCTTGCTGACTCGCTGAATCAGGCAGCCTTCTTCTTGGACAGGCGCCCTCGAACCTCAGTGGCTTCGCCGAGCTGCAGGCGGAAGCGACCGGGCACGCGGTAGCGTCCTCCTGGGCGCAGGTCCTTGCCGTTGAGCCGGGTGCGGTTGGAAGCGGTCGGGGAGACCTCGAGCCACCACTCCTTGCCTTCGACAGCTGGCCTGATTACCACATGGTAGCGGTGCACCGTGTCGTCCTTCTGGATGACGACTC
>CAZEIY010000058.1:0-4633 GCA_964512375.1 uncultured Rickettsiales bacterium
GAGTCCTGCAACAGTCTCGATGACGACTGTGATGGGCTCATCGACGAGGAGTCCGACGGTGACGGTGACGGTTACACCAACTGTGGTGGAGACTGTGATGATGCCTCGACGCAGGTCCATCCAGGGGCAGCAGAGGTGTGCGATGGACTCGACAATGACTGTAACGGTGTCACTGATGATGGCTTCGATAACGACGGTGATGGTTGGGCGGGATGTGTCGGTGACTGTGACGACAATGACCCAGCGAGGAATCCCGATGCAACGGAGCAGTGCAATGGTCTGGACGATGATTGCGACGGTTCTGTCGACGAGAATTCGGACGCGGATCTCGATGGCTGGAGCAACTGCGACGGCGATTGCGACGACAATGACGAGCGGATACATCCTTCAGCGATTGAGTTGTGCAACGGTCTGGACGACGACTGCGACACAGAAATCGATGAGGGCTTCGATGCCGATAATGACGGCTGGAATGCCTGTGAGGGCGACTGCAACGACGCACTGGACACGGTCTATCCCGGAGCAGTGGAGCTATGTGATGGTCTGGACACCGACTGCGACGGGGTGATTGCTGATGCCGATGATTTGGATGGGGACGGTTTCAGCCTCTGTGATGGCGACTGCGACGACGGAAACTCCGCTATAGGGCCCGAGGAAGAGGACGTCCCCGGTGACGGCATCGACCAGGACTGCGATGGCGAGGATGCGGAGCCCGCAGCCCCTGTTGATCCACCAGACCAGTCCAGTGACGATGATGATGCGGGGGACCCCGACGACGATGGGTCCAACCGTCTGGATACCAGCCGGGTAGAGCTGGGCTGTGGGTGCAATACGGCCGCAGCGGGACTGTCCGCCCGGCCTACGCTCGTGATGCTGTCTCTTCTACTCCTCTCCGGCCTGATCCGACGTCGTCACCACCCTGCTTGACTCCCTCTGACCACGCTAATTTGCACGAGGATTGAAGGAAGCCAGTCCCCACTCGTCTCATGTTTGGACGCTCTCTTTGAGCGGTCCTATACTGCAAGAAGCCCGAATAGCTTCGAGGCCAAGGATGGGGTTGATGTCGAGCGGTAAGAGACGAATTGAACTTCGTGATAGCTGGCAGCGTCCGAGCTTGTGGAGGCGACTGCTGCGGCGCCGGGGTGATGAAGTGCTTGCTGAACCGTCGGTGTTGGGCATTGACTATCGCCTTCGACATCGCGCCGCGGTCCAGGCAGTGCGTTCCTTTGTAGAGGCCATTGATCACTATTCCCTGCAGTCAAGTCGTGTCGTACAGGTGCTCAGTGACTACTCGATACCCCGTGATCCAGGGCTCGAGCGCAAAGTCCCCGAGTGGCTGGCAGAGCGATTGCGCTTCGGGGTGGTGACGGAGCAGTCAGTCGTCCGGTACATCCCTATTCGCTGTGTCGACTTTCGCTGGGATGAAAACGGCACAGAGGCTCTGCTTCATCTTGATGAGAAGGTTGCTCCCGGGACTCGCTACTTCAGCGCCGCTTATCTGGGGCATGGAGACGGTGTCAACGACGTGGACGAGTTGCCTCAGGCTGTCGTTCTCAAGGAGCCAGGGTAGTCTCGGAGGCGAGATGGCCGACAAGGGACCCCATCAGCAGCGTCGTCAGCCGGAAGCGGCGGCCAGTTCTCGAGAGCAGCGTCGGGACGCGGGGCCGGATTCGGCGCAGGCAGGCCTGCATGATTCCGTTGTTGACACCCGGGGAGCCAGCGCCGGCGCTGTGGCCCCCGGTCCTACGACTCATCAGGATCAGGAGCGGCGACGGGAGGGCGACAGCGCGCGGGGTATGGCTGAATTCTTCCAGCGGCTGACCGATCTCGCTGAGGTGCACGAGGAGGATGGTGCGGATCTTGACCTCGAGGGTGTCGATGAGGAGCACGCTGAAGTGAGCGGTCTGGCCCAGCCTGCTGGACCTGCCGGGGGGCAGCGGGGCTCTTCTCGGGCGAGTCAGCGCGGGAGCGCTGGTGGCCGCGGCGGCCGTGGGCGTAAGGAGCGTGGTGGAGAAGGGGAGCCTGATGAGCCTGCCGCGCGGGCAGCCCACCCAGAGGAGGATCTTGAGGCCCCGGCTGCCCCCCGTATCCGGCCAGGAAAGCGGGCGGCGAGCATTGAACTTCAGGCTTTGCTCGACCAGGGCGTCGAGCTTGGCTTGATCGATGACTATCAGAGCTCCTGCATCGATGCGTTGCTCGTCAAGCTCACCTGGGATGATTTCGAGGACTTGCAGGAGGCTCTCGATCGGTGTGGCACACAGGTCCAGAGGATTCTGGTGCTTGCCGCCCTCTCTGCACACCGGGCCTCTGCCTGGCTCCCTGATTTTGCTCTTGAGCTGAGTGGCCACAGTGAGCAGGAACTCCTGCGTCGTTGTTCCTGGCTGCATGGGGCAGAGCGACCTGGAGAGCAATGTAGCGTCGGCACAATCAGGCAGTGGTATGACCCGATGAGTCAGTTTGAGGTGGGCAACACTGCCGAACATGAGCTTGAAACGGCAGATGTGTGGACGGTGCCCAAGTGGCTACGTGGCGTCCCCACTGGGGCGCTTGAGATGGCAGCACTTGCCTTCGAACAGAGCCTTCGGGCGGAGCTTTGCCCCGACCAGGAGAGGGCTGATGGGGCCAACGACCTGCTCACTCGGGCCCTCGAGCTGCACGGCTCATCTCACCCAGCACTCGAGCGCTGGTTGCTCTCCTTGTGCGCTCGAGCACAGTCGCGCAGCGGCCTTCTCAGTGCACGAAATGCGCTGATCGATGCACGCAATGGTTGTGTTGCTCGTGGTTGAGCATCTTGTCCTAGGTTCTGTGTAGGAACGCGGAGACGGCCTTGATGTGTTCCGGCCCCGTGCCGCAGCACCCTCCGAGGATCGTCGCTCCCCTCTCCAACCAGTTCGCTGCGCCTTCCCCGTAGGCTCTCGGGCTCGCTTCCCCTTCGGATATCCATCCATCGTGTTCATCGGGTGAGCCGACGTTTGCGTAGCACCCGACCTGTGGGCCGAGGCTCGTCATTTGTTCGACGAGATCCGCCGTGATGGTCAGTGGTGAGCAGTTCACTAGCAGGGCGTTCACACCCAGGTCTGCCGCTCGCCTTGCTGTTTCAAGAAGGTCAGATGGAGCGAAGATCTCGGATTCTGGGCCGCGACAGAGGCTCAACCAGACGGGGAGTCGTGTGGCGAGTGCACTCTCGACGGCGATCAGAGCTTCGCGTGCGCTGGTGAAGGTCTCGCAGAGAATCAGATCGACTCCTGCTTCGGCCAGAGCGTCAGCAAAGCGGCGGTGCTCGAGTCGGCAGATCTTGTCTTCGGGCACCCGTTCGGGGGAGTAGCAGTCTTCGAGCGGAGAGAGTGAGCCCGCGATGTTGTGCGAGGCAGGCACCGCTGAGCGGGCGATGCCTACCGCCCGATCGGTGAGTTGTCGCCAGCGGCCAGCCATCGAAGGAACATCTCGAAGCGACCAGCGGTCAGTGCGGAAGGTGTTCGCTGTGTGGACTGTGGCTCCGGCGCAGGCATAGTCGCGGTGGATACTCTCTATTACCTCGGGGCTGGTATCGAGGGCCGAGGCGGACCACTGCGGGGCAGGAGTGGAGACTCCGCGGCGGGCCAGCTCGGTTCCCATCGCGCCGTCCAGCAGTGTTACAGGTGCCATGTGCAGATCCTGCGCCTCCCCGGCATTGAGTCAAGCTTTGTCGTTGGCCCCCCTCGAGCGACTCTTTCCGTAGAATGACAACCGTGGGGAACATCACCATCAACGTAGAGATCGTCGATGCCGATTTCCGGCAGGACTATCAGGTCGATCCCGAAGACCCCCTCACCGACCTGGTGCGCAGGATTGCTGAGGAAGAGGGCTTCGAGCTGCGCACCAAGACGGGCCGACCGATTGCGTGGACGGCCGAGGGACCGAGCTGGAGGCCTGGCAAGACCGAACTGACCGATCTGGTCCGAACACAGTCTCTCACCAAGATTGCCGAACGTTTCCTGGCCGAGGGAGGCCCGAAGCAGCCGCTCTTCGGCATCGTTCTCGATATTCCCGGGGCTGCGGAGGCAATCTCTGAAGGTCGCGCGGCGAACAAGCTCGCTGCAATCGATGAGACCTTGCAGCAGCGCAAGGAGGAGCGCCTGGACGCACTTGGTGACGGTGAGGACTTCACCATGGGCACGTCTGAGCGGGAAGCAATCCCTGAGCCACCGCCGCCGAAGCCCGTCGAAGCGAGGATCCGCCGCGCGAGCCCGCCGAAGAAGAAGAAGAAGAAGCCACCGCGCGAGGGTCCGTCTACTCAGGTCCTGCTCTTCGCGGGAGGGGCGGGTTGTCTTGTCCTGGTAATGATCGTCGCCATCATCGCAGTGTTGATGAGACCAGCGCCGCCGCCGCCGCCAGCTCCGGCACCGGCACCGATCGCCGCGCCAATGCCTGTCGCCGTTCCGGTGGCTCCTCCACCCAAGCCTGTCGAGGTGAAGGGGCCTGTTTGCGGGTCACCATTGCCGAATGCAGCAAATGCACTAAACGGGTCAGAAGTAGATGGTTGCATCCACGCAGACGAGGCCGGCACCTGGGGACTGCTCGTGGCAAGTCCTGCTGGTGGTGCATTGGCACCTGCTGCTTGAGTGCGCCGCAACTCTTCCTGGAGGGTAGCCAG
>CAZEIY010000058.1:4643-15568 GCA_964512375.1 uncultured Rickettsiales bacterium
GAGGCCACTCCACCACCCCTACAGAAGTTCTTCTCGAAGGGCTCCATCACCCGCAGCGGTGCATCGGCAGCAGCTGCCCAGCTGACTTCTTTCGCCAAGGAGCACATCAGCTTGAGCTATACGGTCCGTCAGACGGGCGCCGGTGAACACACGGTCTCGTTGAAGGGGCGGTTCAGTGTGACGATCAGTGAAAGCGGTGGGGTGATAACCACCAGCGGAGGCCACCCGATCTCGAAGGGTGCCACTATCGGTAAGGACACTCGCGTCAACATCAGCAACCTCGGTGGCTCCGTGGCCGTCAAGGTGGGCGGCAAGCGCTACGGGCCCTACAAGGTCAAGAAGAGCAACTCGTTCCCCGCCTGGAAGATCTCGATCAAGTCGGGGGCCACGCTGCACAACCTGAAGGCATCCGCCCGCGAGGAATAAGTGGATTCAGGTCAGCAGCTCGAGCAGCAGCGCCACCCCAAAGCCCGTTCCGCGCTCGTCGCAGGTTGAGGGGCCCGCCAGATCGATGTGGAGCCACTTTCCGCCGTAGTCACCCAGGTGTTCGGCCACGAACTGAGCGGCGCACGAACTCTGTGCGTTGGCGCGGCTCTTCACCGAGTTCTTCATGTCGGCAACCTCACTGTGGAATTCTTTGCGAAAGAACTCAGGGCAGTAGGGGAGAGGATGAACCAGGTCCCCACATCTCTTTCCAGCGGCTACTGCGGCGGCCTCGAGCGCCTCATCGTTGCAGACGATGCCGGCGTGTCGCTGACCCGTGCTGACTGCCTGCGCACCCGTCAGGGTGGCGAGATCGATGATGACATCGGGGCTCAGGTGTTTCGCTGCATAGGCCACGCCATCGGCGAGCACCAGTCGGCCCTCTGCGTCCGTGTTGTTTACTTCGACGGTTTTTCCTGAGTACATGCTGAGGATGTCATCGGGGCGCGTTGATTCCGGCCCAACAGAGTTCTCTGCGAGGCAAAGCAGCGCATGAATGCGAAGAGAGGGACTGGAGGAGGCTGCCACCGAGAAGGCTGACAGCACGGCAGCCGCTCCCCCCATGTCCGCCTTCATGCCGGGCATTCCCGTCTTGCTCTTGATGCTCAGTCCGCCCGTGTCATAGACGATGCCTTTACCTACCCAGACGATGGTGCGCTCGGCATCCTCTGGCCCGGCGCTGAGCAGGACGAGGGCCGGGGGATGGACGGCAGCCTTGCCGACTCCCCAAAGCCCCCCGAAGCCGCCATCACGGAGTTCGGCCCCACGCAGGACCTCGATCTTCGCTCCGGTTGTTGAGGCAACGGAGCGCGCCTCTTCGATGAACGAATCGGTGTGCAGCACCGAGGTGGGACTGTCGACGAGGCGAGACGCAAGTCGGACAGCGTCCGCAGTATCAGTGAGGTTGCTGGTGAGCGAGACGCTCTGCGCACTGGCGAGGAACCCGACCTGGATCTCTCGGTCCTTTGCATCCTCAGCAGGGCTCTTGAGAGTGAATTCCGGCGCTGCTCGGGCTACGGAACAGGCCGCGGCGAGGGCATGGCTGGGATCATCGAGACTACAGAGCACGCCCACCCTGCCCGAGGAGGGCAGCTGTTTCTTGAGGAGAGCGGTGATGCTGTAGGAACGAGTCGGCGTGTTGTGGCGCGAGCAGTGCTCCGGCAGCAGACAGACTACCAGCCTGCCGGTGCCCTCTACGCCGCTCCAGCTGGTCGCCCCCTTGCCATCATCGCCCGGCTTGAGCTCCTGCAGGATGGCGTTCAAGGCAGCGGTCTGGTGGGGAGCGAGCAATGCCTTCAGGGAGTCGGACTCCAGGCCTTGTTTGCGGCCAACCAGGACCAGGGATTCGGCGGTTGAGGCGACATCAGCAGCGGAAAGAAAGGAGATACTGGTAGGCATTCCAGGAACCTAGTCCGCTAAGGGATCGGGGTCAAATCAGGACTCGCCCAGCAGCGCGCTCCAGGCGCTGGTGAACGGCTCGATCAGGTCCATGGGGCTACAGGGTGTGGCATCGGGCAGGATGTCGAGATCCCTTGCCAGACGACCCAGCAAAGCGCGCGGCTCTTCACCGGCGAGGCGGAGCTCATGAATAGAAGGGCTGCCTCGCCGCTTAGCGAGCCGGTGACCGTCTTCGTCGCGCCGCAGCGGCGTGTGAGCGAAGAGGGGAGCAGTGGCACCCAGCCAGCGATATAGGAGGAGCTGACGGGACGTGCTGCTGACCAGATCCTCGCCTCGCAGTATGTGGGTGATGCCCATGTCGATGTCGTCAGCTACGCAAGCCAGCTGATAGACGTGAGTGTCGTCTTTGGCTCGGACGATGAAGTCGCCGCAGATTTCGGATGGGTCCTCACTCATGGCTCCCAGGCAGAGGTCATGCCAGGCGACCTGGCCGGGAGGCACCTGTACTCTCGTTGAGGTAGGCACTCCCGTGCGTCGGGGTCCTTGGCTGCAGGTGCCTGGATAGGCCATCTCCCCCGTATGCGGTGCTCCGGCGGCTTCACGAACATCCTTGCGTGAGCAGCTACAGGGGTAGGTGCGATCCTCGAGGTGTTGGATGGCCTGCTCGTACATGTCAGTACGTTCGCTCTGTAGATAGGAGGGGCAAGGTCCTCCGCACCCTGGGCCCTCGTCCCAGTCGAAGCCGAGCCACTCCATGTCGCGATAGATGTCCTCGATCGCTCCGGGACGATTGCGCGCCGTGTCGATGTCCTCAATCCGCAGGACAAAGAGACCACCCAGAGCTCGGATCTGGAGCCAGCCGAGCAGCAGCGTCTGGGCGTGTCCGAGGTGCAGGGCCCCGGTGGGGCTGGGCGCGAAGCGCCCGCGCAGCATCCTCGTGCTGTTCTTGCTTGCTTGCTGGCCTTTCATTTCGGCACTCACTGGGGAAGGATACGGGCTGGGCAGGACACGAGCCAGGAAGCTGGCAGCGATGGGAGCAGGGAAGTGAGCACAGCGGCAAGGAAGGTCGGAATCCTGGGTGGCTCGTTCAACCCACCCCACATCTGTCATCTGCTTGCATCTCGCTATCTGCTCGAGACCACCGATCTCGAGGAGATCTGGTGGCTGCCGGTTCATCGCCACGCTTTCGATAAGGACCGCTCGCTCGCGCCCTTCGGCGATAGGGTGGCGATGTGTGAGGCTGTTGCCGAGCAGACAGAGGGGATTCGGGTCGACAGCATCGAGAGCGAACTTGGCGAGCGCTCCTGGACCATCGATACGGTGTGTGCGCTCCGCAGCCGCCACCCAGGGGTAGAATTTTCGTGGGTGATTGGCTCCGATCTTCTTGGCGAGCTGCACCGGTGGTCGCGCTGGGAGGAACTACGTGCATCGCTGAGCTTCGTAGTTCTTGGACGCGGGGAGGAGGTGGATGCGGTCAGCCTGCCTGCTGGCGGTCGGTTCGAGGTGCGGGACTTCCAGCTGCCCGACGTATCTTCGACCGGGGTGCGGGATCGGATCAGAGACGGCGTTGATTTTCGACACCTCGTGCCCGCTGCGGTGTTCGACTACCTGTGTGCGCACCCGACTCTATACCGATGAGTGTCAGGCGGCTTCACCCAGCGCTCGGCAGCGTCCTTCTTCTTCTCGTCCACCCCGTAGCTGCTGTGGTTGCTTCGGCACCTCTGGTCTACTTCGTTGGATTCGATCGGTTTCTCGAGCCGAGCTTCCAAGAGGACTGGATTGCGGTGCTGTTGGTTGCGCCGTGGTTGATCGCTCTGCCGCTCCTTCTTGGTCCTGGCTGCTGGATCGCTGGCCTCGACAGGGAGCGCCTTGGACTGGTAGCGCCTCAGCGCTGGGCTGGGGCGGCCGGTGGTGCCGTCCTTGGCATCTTGTTGCTGCTGCTTCCTGCGGGACTGGCTGTCCTGGCTGGGGTCTACCTTCGGGTCGGAGGCCCCAGCGATTCCATGGTAGCGATGACGGGCTCTTCTGCCCTCATCCAGCTGCCGATATTGGCGGTAGGAATGGCGATCGCCGCTTTAGGTGAGGAAGTGTTGTGCCGCGGCCTGTTGCTCCGGTATTGGGAGCCCCTCGCTGGGACCTGGGGTGCCATTATGGTGAGCGGCGCCCTCTTTACTGCGATGCACGCTGCCAATCCAGGCGTCTCCGTGTTGGGCTTGCTCGGCGTGTTCTTGTGGGGAGTCCTGCTCGGTCTTGTCTTCGTTCGCAGTGACAGCATGCTATTAGTCGCTGGTGTTCATTGTGGCTGGAATTTCGCTACTGCCTGCATTCTGGGCCTTCCAGTCTCTGGTATGCACCTGGCGGCATTGAGTCGTTGGGAGAGCGCTGGTAGCCCGACCGCGAAGTTGCTCTTTGGTGGCGACTTCGGACCCGAGGAGGGACTCGTATTCCACGCAGTACTTGTGCTCGCTATTGTGGTGGTGTGGAGGAAGTGGAACTCGGTCTCGCTGTCCGAGTAGGCACTGTTCGGTCTCTTGGTCGAGCGGTTCAGGAAACGAGGGCGCCGCTTCCGAGCTATGCTGTAGGGCAGTGAGACGCTTTTCGCCCTGCCCATGGATCCTGCTGGCCCTGCTCACCTCAGGTTGTGCCTCTCTGCATCCGATGGTCTCGCAGAACTCAGGTGGACTCGTTCAGGATCTGGAGGGAGTCGCCCTCGGCGCTGGCGACGTGCTGGTTGCACTGGATCGTAGAGACGAGGGTCGAGGTCAGGAGTTGATAAGAATCCGGCGCGTCACCTCGGAGTCGGGTAGCCAGGTGGTTGTGCGCCAGCTCAGCGAGGGCAGCCTCGAGGTCACCGGTCTTGCCGTGTCGGCTAACGCTCGCTGGTTGGCGCTGGAGCAGCGCCGTAGTGATGGCGAGCTTGAGGTGGTTCTGCAGGACCTGCAGGACCTGCAGGCTAGCGCTGCAGATGCCCCGCGCTGGACCAGCGCTACTGGTTGTCGGGCTCCCTCGTTTGGGCCTGGCAGTGAGCTCCTGTACCTGGTCTGTGGCCGTCGTGGCCGGCAGCCGGCTTCTATTTTCGAACTCAATCTGGCTGATGGAGGTGAGCTCTTCCTGGTTGGAGAGCGCCCACGTACTGCGGTGGCGGTGGGTGTCGAAGGAGACCTCTACTGGGTCGAGGAGGAAGTGGGGGCGACTCTGGTGGTCCGTCGTCCGCGGGGCCAGGAGGCCTACTCGACGCACCGTCTCTACGGTCGGATCAAGGCGATCTGGCCGCAGCGAGACGGTTCTCTTGTCGCCGAGTACGGCATGCCGGGCTCGCAGGGGCAGCTGGCCCGACTCCTGGGTAGTGGGTTGGTTCGTGATGAGCCCAGACCGCAGGCGTCGTCGTTCCCGCCCGATCCGGGCGCGCCGGCCTTCCTGACCGCGCAAGGGCGCTGGTTGGTCACTGGCTGCGCTTTTGACCCGTGCGGGCTTCTTGAGCTCCCTGCAGACGGCCTCGGCCATAGCTCGCTTCGTCTCCGCGGGCGGCCTACCGCGGTCAGTGCCGTGTCTCGGCTGCGCGGTCCGGTAGGCCACGTTGAGGACCTCGCAACAGCCCCGGCCTCGGTGCTCTCGAGCCACTCCGCAGCGGATGTATCGGTCCTTGGTGTGCAGCTGAAGATGCCGCTGGAGACGGCGTTCTCGAAGCTCGATCGCGGGGGACGGCACCCGTACTGGATCAGCGCAAAGGGTAGCCGTGGTCGCCCGGGTGGCGTCGGCATTGGTTGGACCAGCGCTGGCTATTGCATCTCCTTTCTCGCCGACGAGCGTGGGCTGGTGGGCGCTATCGAGCTGCAGGGTTGTGCCGCCGAGTATCTGAGCTCCCAGCTGGCGCCGTTGCTCCGGCGAGAACAGCTCTCGGACGGTGCGCTCGAGGTGGCGAGTCACTTCCTGGGACCGGGCGTCTCGGTCAGCGTCGGGGGGGCGGCATCCGAAGGCGATGGCCCCTCCGTGCACCGCACTAGGATTCAGTATCGCGCTCCCGATCGAGGCTACGAGTTCGAGGCCGAGATCGAGGTGATGTCACGTCGCAGTTCGTCCCTGATGCGCTCCAGGCTGCTGGGGGGACAGGTACGTTTACGTTTACAGAATCCTGGCCGACCACAAGCTTCGATTCTCGGGGTACCCTAGGCTCGTGTTATCCACGATATCTGCTGTGCGCATTCATCTTCTCGTCCTGCTCACCCTGGCTTCGCTCCTGGGAGGCTGCCTGACCGGCAACAACTACCCCGCCGAGCGCGCAAGGACCTATTGTTCCAGCCTCTTCGCATGTGTCGCAGAGGACGAGATTGAGTTCTGGACCACCTACGACGACGCCAACGAGTGTGTGGATGAGGAGACCGACTTGTACGAGGACTCCTCCGCCTACGGCAGCTTTCAGTCGGGTGGATGTGACTTCAATGCCGACAGCGCGAAGCGGTGCCTGGAGGAGGCTTCATCGGTTACGAGTGACGCCGACTGCGACGGCACGATGGGCTTCTTGAGCTTTGTACTCGACATCGCCGACGACGATTGCGACGACGTCTACTGCAACTAGTGCGGCCGGTGCCTACACGTTAGCGCCCAGGCGGTGGGCCGCCCATGTCTCCATCGTCTCGCTCTCCACGCTTGCCGCGCTCTCCACGCTTGCCGCGCTCTCCGCGCTTGTCCCGTCTGCGCTGCCGTTCCTCGCGCATGATCTCACGAATCTTGCGCTCGAAGGATGGCTTGGCGGTCACGAATTTCACTCTCTGTTCTGTGCTGAGGATTCCCTTGAGTCCCTCGAGCTGAAGTCGCTCCGTCTTGGCGATCTCGATGTCGGCCTCGAGAATGACCGCGAAGTGACGATCAGCCGCTTCTCCATCGAACGTGTCGTTCTTGACCATCTCTCTCAGGGCTCGATGGCTCTTGTGCTTGTTCTGCTGCAGTGACTCGAGGGTAGCGTCGTGCTTGCGGAGATAGGGGAAGAGCTTGGCAGCTGTCGCCTCATCGAGGTCGAGGGCCTCGGTCAGGCTGTACATGCGCACTATGCGGATTTTCTGGAGCATCTCAGCGCGCCGGTTCTCCCCAGCCGTGCCGTCGCGGCCCGGCTCTGCCGAGACAGGTGCGATAAAGAGCAGCGACATCATCATCGCAGTTGTGAGCTTCAGGAATTGGGTTCGCATTGGACTCTCCAAGCTAGAGGCGAAGCACCACGGACTCGAGGGACTCGCTGTCGAGTAGCTCGAATTCGTCGGCCAGAGTGGTGGTTAGAGGTAGGGGAGGCATGTCGTCGACCAGTTCGTGAAGCTCAAGGTTCCACGTGGCAAGGAAAGACGAGTCTTCGGAGTCGAGGAGGTCGATTTCCTCGTCGCTGAGAAGACTTCTTCCAAGCTCTCGTGCCATCCCCTCGAGCGATTCGGTGCCATCCAGGGCTACGGCTGTCTCGGGCTTTGGAGACTGCTGGCCAACTACTGAAACAAAGAGCAGCAGGGAGGCGGCCAGGGCAATTGCGAGGGGGACCGGAGCTTTCCACCAGGTTGCTGGGCCCTGAAGCGCCGAGTCAGAAGGCCTGGCCGTGCCGCTCAGGGCTTGCTCGACATCCAATGCGAGCGTCGAGAAGTACTCGTCATCGAAGCGGTTCTTGTCGATGAGATCGGTGGCCCGCCACTCGTTGAGGGCTGCACGCAGCTCGGTGACCTTGGCGGCACAGGAGCTACATGAGCCCAGATGTTCGAGCATGGCCTCATGCTCGCCGTCGGAGCCTTCGGTCAGGAGGAGTAGAGCTTCGTCGTCGGGACAACTCATGGGCTTGAGCCTCCGGGCTTCAATGTGGATGACCTGAGCGCTCATGCCGCTACCCCCTCGTTGGCGAGGAATTTGCGGATGTTGCGCACGGCGTGGTGAAAGTTCACCTTGGCGTTGTTGGTGGTGATCTCGCAGATGGTAGCGACCTCGGAAAAGGGCAGGTCGTGGTAGAGGCGGAGGACAGCGACCGCTCGCTGTCGTTCGGATAGAGCGGAGATCGCTTCCTGTAGCAGGGCCCGCCGCTGGCCAAGCTCCAGGTCGTCGAAGGCCTCTGCTTCGACGCGGCCCAGAGGTGCAGGGCTACCGCCGTCTGTGGGTTCAGGCGACAGTTCCCGCTTGCGCCATGCTCGACTCAACTCGTTGAGCATGAGGTTGCGTGCAATACGTAGAATCCAGGTCTTGAACGATGCTTCACCTCGGAAGCTCTCGCGGCACGACCACGCCTTCAGAAAGCTCTTTTGCACCATGTCGCGTGAGAGTTGTTCGTCGCCGCGTGACAGCCGCATCGATAAGAAGAAGACGCTGCGCTGGTGCTCGCGTACCAGCGCCGAGAATACGGCGCGGTCCCCTCGCCGCAGGGCCTCGCTCTGTTGGGCTCGCTCATGTGGTTCCACAGTTCTACTGACAGTGCTCCCCCGCTACGGGTTAAACATGCGGTCAGTATTGCCAGATGTCGATGTCGTAGCTGTTGCCTGGCACGGAGTCATCGAAAAAGGCCATGAACACCCGGACCTGCCAGTGTCCTGAGACGGTGGCCGTTGTTGCCAGCCCCTCGTTGCTGCTGGATGTCAGCCCGACGGCAGCGGGCGAGCTGCTTCCTGGTGCGTAGATTTCGGCGTCGATGTCACCGTAGGCGTGGATGAACCAGAGGTTGACCACCAGGTTGTCGCCAGCATAGGCCCAGACACGGAACCAATCATCATCTCCAGAACAGCTGCGCAGGTTGGTCAGCTGGGTGCCGGGATATGGGCCTCCGCCGACCATGGTTGCCGTTGAGGTGCTGTCGTTGTTCTCGTAGCTGTCCTCGACGCAGTTGGCGGCTGGAATGTAGGACACCCCGAGGTTGTAGTTGTTCCCTGGGTTGGCATCGTCGTTGGCCAGATAGATGCGGAGCTTCCAGAAACCCGTGCTCGGCACATTCAGAGTCAGGTACTCGTTGTCCGTGGTGCTGTATGAGCCGCTCTGCCACGTGCCAGATGGGTTGTAGAGCTCGACGTTGATGTCTCCGGCTGCGTTCGGGAATACCACCTGGACACTGAGTTCTTCCCCGGCGGCAGCGTAGTAGCTGTACCAGTCGTCGTCGCCGGGACAGGCAGTCAACCCGGCTGCGTTGAAGTTCGATGTGGGTAGCAGGTAGGCCGCGGCGGACGTGTCGTTGTGCTCGAAGCCATCGTCGGCACAGCTGGGCACCGGAGTGAAGCTGACCGACATGTTGTAGCTGTTGCCGGGCACCGAATCATCGCCACCATTGAGGAACACGCGAATGCTCCAGCTACCCGTGCTTGGAATCGCCAGGTTGAGGACCTCGTTGTCATTGTTGCTGTAGGAGCCTGAATACAGCGCGCCTGAGGAGTCGAAGACCTGGACGTCGATGTTGCCCATGGCGTCACTGAATGTGAGCGTGAGGTTGAGCACTTCACCGTAGGCGAGGTAGTAGCTGTACCAGTCGTCGTCCCCGGGACACGAGGACAGACTGCTCGCGCTGAAGGCGCCAGTGCCCAGGCTATATGCGGTGCTGCTCGAGTCGTTTTGCTCGTAGGCGTCATCAACGCAGCCAGCTGGCGAGGTGGAGACGACCGTCGTGCTCAGTGAGTAGGTGTTGCCCGGGTTCGCCCCTTGATCGGCGAACAGCCAAACCCGAACGATGTATACGCCGGCTGCAGGTGCGGTGTAGGGGCCGATGGCTTCGTTGTTGGTGTTGGTCTCGGAGCTGACCAGTTGCACCCCCGAGGAGTTCACGAGGGCCAACTCGATATCTCCTTCTGCGTGGGCAAAGCTGATGCTTGCTGAGATCTTGTCGCCTGCATTCACCACCAGGGAGAAGTAGTCCTCGTCACCGGTGCATGAGGTCAGCCCAGCGTATGCGCCTGGGGCGATCGGGGCGGCTGCGGCGGTGCTGTCGTTGTTCTCATAGGCGTCTGTGGGGCAGTTGCCCGTGCAGTTCGGGGAGCCTGCGCAGTCACTGTCTGCGCAGTCGATGGCGCCATCCAGGTCGTTATCGGAGTTGTCGCTGCAGTTACCTTCGACACCGGGCTGGGTGGCGTCATCATCGTCTCCAGTGCCACCGAAGCCATTGACCGAGATCTGCATGTCGTAGGAGTTGCCGGGGCTGAAGCCGCTGTCTCCAAATAAGGAGACCTTGATCAGGTAGAGGCCGGTGGCAGGGGCGGCGGTCAGGGGAGTCTCTTCGTTGTCATTGACGGAGGTGGATGACGACAGCGTGGTTCCGGCTGCATCGACGACATGGAGGTCGATGTCGCCCTCGCTAGTGAGAAAGAACAACGAGACCGCGATCTCGTCGCCTGCTGCCAGGTGAATGGAGTAGAAGTCCAGGTCACCCTCGCAGGCGGCCATCGACGGATAGTAGCCGGGGGCGACCCCCGCAGCGGTTCCCTCGCTGTCGTTGTCCTCGTAGCTGTCGTCAATGCAGAAGCCGGGCATGGTGTCGTCGTCGCCAAGGGTGTCGTCGTCGCCGAAGCTGTCGTCATCACCAAAGCTGTCATCATCGCCGATGGTGTCGTCGTCGCCGATGGTGTCGTCGTCGCCGATGGTGTCGTCGTCGCCGAAGCTGTCATCGTCGCCTGTGGTGTCGTCGTCGCCGACGCTATCGTCGTCGTCCAGATCAGGCGGCTCGCCGGTGTCGCTGCGGCAGGCAGCGACCAGCATCAATACGGCGAGTAGAAGGTAGGCTGACTTGCGCATCGCCGCATCTTAGCAAGCCCGACGCCCCGCGTAGGGGTGCGGTCGGCGCCCGGTCGGCGCGGGGATGACTGCTCGCTAGTTAACGGTGATGTCCATCTCGTAGTCGGTGCTTCCGCTACCCCACAGGTTCACCCTGATGTAGTAGGTGCCCGCTGAGCTGACCGTGTGCGTGACGTCTTCGTTGTTACTAAAGGTGTAGCTTGTCGCCAAGGGGGCGGCAGAACTTGAGTTGCTACGGAATTCGAGGTCCAGATCCGCGTTGCTATCTTGAAAGAGGAGGTCCATATCGAAGGTCTCGCCACTCTCGAGATAGATGG
>CAZEIY010000059.1:0-222 GCA_964512375.1 uncultured Rickettsiales bacterium
GATGACGGGCAGTTGGTGCTGGGGGACGAGGCCGCCGCTCGGGGCGCGGCGCTGGAGATGGCCGCCATGGGCATCGACTCCGCCGACATCAACGGGGACGGTCTGCTCGACTATTGCATCAGTGACATCGGTCCGCCTCGTTGCTTGCTCTCGGACAGCTTCGGCTCGTTCATCGAGAGCTCCCTGGCGCTTGGCATCACGCCCCAGGAGTGGATTGGGCTC
>CAZEIY010000059.1:232-4502 GCA_964512375.1 uncultured Rickettsiales bacterium
ATCCTCGATCTGGTGCAGGCGAGCGGCCCGGACACCGGCGCGGCCATGGACGGCAATATGGACTTCCCGGACCTCATCTGGCAGGGACAGGCCGATGGCAGCTACCAGGATCGCTCCGAGTCCCTGGGCTTCGCGGATCTACACCCGCACTACGGACTGGCCGCTGCGGATCTTGATGGCGATGGCTCGCTGGATCTTGTCACCTCGGGCCCCGGGGACCGGCCCCGGATCTACATGAACAGCTGCCGCAGTCGCTCCTGGATCGAGGTGCAGCTGGTGGGCACCGTGGGCAACAGCGAGGGGTTTGGCGCCCGCGTCGAGGTCAGCGCGGGCGGAATGACCCGGGTTCGCGAGCTCTACAACCTGCGTGCTCAAGGCCAGTCGCCTGCGCGCCTGCACTTTGGTCTCGGTGCGGCCGAACAGATCGACTCGATCACGGTGCACTGGCCCGACGGTGAGAGCACGACCACCGACTCAGTCATGTCGCGTACTCTGGTGACAGCGCTTCATCCTCAGGGCATCCCCTGGAAGCTCGAAGAGGAGGACTGAGCAGTGTCGTCAGCCAGCTTCCTTACATTCTCCTGGCGAGGAGCCCCGTCTCTGCTCCTGACACTCGCTCTGTGCGCAGGCTGCACCTCGGGTCGCTATGAGGGCGGTGAGGCTGGGGACTGTAGTGATGGAGCTGATAACGACGCCGACGGCAGCTACGACTGCGTCGACTCGGGCTGTGCTGCTTCGCCAGACTGCCTCGAGGTGCCGCCACCCGATCCCGTCTACGAGGGGCAGTTCGAGTTCGGCGACATCCTGACCTGTGCCGAACCCGTCGATGGCATCGCGCGCCTGCAAGAGGTCAGCCTGGAGCGGGGCATCGATCTCGAGGTCTTCGATCCCGCTGGCGAGGGCGATCCGCTCAGTGGCGTCACCACGGGCCGCGGCGGATCACTGCTGGCAACGGATGTGGACGCCGACGGCGACATTGATCTCTTGCAGGGGCCCAAGACCCTCTATCTCAATGACGGTACGGGCCACTTCACGAGGCTGGCCGGTCCGCTTCCGTCGGAGACGGTGGGCAGCTCCACGTACCTCGGCTTCCACGACGTCAACGGCGACGACCTGCCGGATCTGATCGGTGACTGGGAGTCTGAGCAGGGCTTCACGCGAAGATGGTGGATCAATGCGGGTGGGGGGACCTTCACGGACGGTCAGGTGCTCGACATACCGACCGCCGTTGAGCCGGCCGTCAATGCTTCGTTGGCGCTCGGTGATATCGATGGCGATGGTGATCTGGATCTCGCCTACCTGACCGGCGCGTACTACCAGGACGAAGGCGGGGGGCCCCTGGTGTTCCCCGCGGCTCCTGTCTACAAGAACGAGGGAGGAGTCTTCGAGCACTGGTTTGATCTGGTCCTGGACTGGGGCGGGCATCCCAGCGCCCAGGTGGCGCTGTTTACTGACCGTGACGGCGACGGCGATCAGGATCTCCTCGTGCCCAATGACTGGCCGATGCAGGGAGGCCCCTCGGCCTTCTGGCGCAACGATGGGGTCGATTCTTCTGGCATGCCGGTGCTGGTGGAAGATGCCGGTAGCAGGGGAGCAGCGCTCGAGATGGCGGCCATGGGCATAGACACCGCCGACCTCAACGCCGACGGCATATTGGACTACTGCATCACCGACGTCGGCCGGCCGCTGTGTCTGGTGAGCACCTCCGACGGTCTGTACTTCGAGGGTGGCGCACCCCTTGGCATCTATCCGAACTCACCTGCAGGTGCTGGTGGTGACGACGATGACCACAGCGGCGACGACGACACTCACGATGATGACGACGACGATGACGACGGTCCTGTGGCGAGCTTGATGACGGTGGGTTGGTCACTGGACTTCACCGACCTCGACAACGACGGCTATGTCGAGTGCATTCAAGCCAGCGCTCCCGACTCGACGGCGGTCGAGCATGGCTTGACTGAGTTTCAGGATCTCCTGTGGCGTGGCATGCCCGATGGCACCTTCGAGGACGTCAGCGAGCTCACCGGTTTCGGAGACTTCACCGACCATCTGGGTCTCATTAGCGCCGACCTGGATGGAGATGGCTACCTCGACATCGTCACCGCGGGTCGCGGCTCGGTGCCGCGGCTCTACTCGAACCCATGCGGCAGCAACAACTGGATCGACGTGCAGCTGAGCGGTCCGCTCGGCAATCGTGAGGGCTTCGGGGCGCGCGTCGAGCTCACCTGGAGCGGCGGCGTGCAGATACGCGAGATGATGAGTCTGCGAGCCACCAGCCAGGGGCCAGCCCGGGTGCACTTCGGTCTGGGCAGCGATGAGCTGGTCGAACGCCTCCGAGTGATCTGGCCCGGCGGTGAGGTCAGCACATGGAGCGCCTTTGAGGGGCGCCGCTCGGTGCGTGTTGTGCACTCTCAGGCCCCGGATAGCGAGGCTCGCTGAGGGGCTGGCTGCCTCAGGGGCAGCTGCCGTCGTTGCCGTTGATCAACAGGTTGCCGCCGACCGCTACGCCTGCCAGCACAGCCTCAGCATGATCCTGGCAGAGCGAGGCATTCCTGGTCACATCGGCCTCGCCGCCGATGCTGGTCAGGTTGGCGAGGCCGGACACGCTGGTCAGGGCGTCATCCTGGGAGATGCGCAGGTTGCCCGGGATGGTGGTGATGCCCGAGAGGCCATCGATGTTTGCTAGCGCGGCGTTGGTGGAGATACTCACACCCTGCCCCACGGACGTGACCCCGCTGAGCCCATCGATGTTCTCGAGCGAGTCGTTCTGATCCACCTCGAGGTCGCCGCCGATCTCGGTCAGCTGGGCGAAGCCATCCATGTGGGTGACCGATCCGCACAGGGCGATACCAAAGTAACTACCGACGCTGGTGAGCCTGGCGAAGCCGTTGAAGTTCTCGATGAGTGGATCGTCGTAGAGGTGCAGGTCTTCGCCGATGACCTCGAGGTTCGAGAGACCGTCGACATTCGTCAGCGCGTAGCTGAGATCGATGGACACCGTTCCGTCGACATTGCGCAGGCTGAGGAGCCCATCGACCTGCTCGAGCTCGGTGTTGAAGAACAAGCGCAGGTCATTGCCAATGCTCTCGAGGTTGCGCAGGCCGTCGATATCGCGCAGGCCGTCGCTCGTCGAGAGCTGCAGGTCACCGCCGATGGTCCTCAGGCAGCTGAGATCCGGTAGAGAAGTGACCGAGGCGTCGAGGGCGTCGATCCGGAGCGACCCGCCGATGCTCTCGCAGTTGAGGATGGGCGTGAAGTCGGCGAGGCTGCTGATGTCGTAGGTGCCAGAGCAGGGCACGCACCCCGCCGAGGCGGAGTCGTCGTCGTCACCGAGGGGCAGCTGAGTGCACAGCGGTGACGCCGCACAGCCCGGATCATCGCAGTCAAACAGACCATTGGCGTCGTTGTCGGCGCCGTCGCCGCAGTCAGCGGCGCTGCTGCCTTCTCCGGGCTGGGCGCAGGACAGTCCCACCAAGATCAGGGTCAGCGTGCTCCATCGCATTACCTCGGAAGCACGAACCATCGCTCAGGGGCGCAGGTTGCGGACGATGCCCACCTGGCTGAGCAGCCAGAGCATCCAGAAGCCGGCGTCGAATTCCCAGCGTGCGTGGCCGAGATTGGCGCGGCCCTGTCGCTCGTGGTGGTTGTGGTGCAGGGCCTCGCCCCAGCCGAAGAAATCGATGGGGAAGAGGTTGGTCGAGGTGTCGTCGTTGTCCCAGATGCGGTAACCGATGAGGTGGCACAGACCGTTGACGACGATCACCGTCGAGTACCAGGCCGAGCCCATAATTCCGGGCAGGCAGAACAGCGCCGCGGGCAGCGCGACAGCCCGGGGCAGGCCGACTGCCACGAAGGCGGCGAACAGCACCCCGGCGACGACGGGCACGCGAGATAGGGCGAGCATCCAGAAGCCGCGGCTCTCGAACCAGCGCACAAAGTTCTCGAAGCGGTCATCGGGCAGGCCCTTTGAGTACTTCGCGAAGGCCTCAGGCTCATGGATGCACTTCGTGTAGCTGCGTGCGGTCTGAGCGGTGATGTTCCACAGGGACCCGCCTGCCTTGGTGGGGCTGTGCGGATCGGTGTCGGTGTCAGCTTCGGCGTGGTGCCAGCGGTGCAACGTGGCCCAGGCGCGTCCGCCGGTGCCCATCCACAGCCAGTTCCAGCGCCGCATCCAGTACTCGACAAAGGGGTGGTAGTCGAACTGGCGGTGGGAAAAGGAGCGATGAAACAAGCTCGAGATGGTGAAGATGTTGATCTGACGGAAGAT
>CAZEIY010000059.1:4512-15277 GCA_964512375.1 uncultured Rickettsiales bacterium
ACCGGGATCTGCGCACCGGTCGCTGCGTTCCAGGCGGCGAACAACGAGCAGCTGATGGCGATGGGGAACCAGTTAACCACCAGGTAACAGAACGAGGCCAGTCCCAAGCGAATGAACTGGGGCCTGGGGAGGCGAGCGGTAGCCATGAAATCTGCTCTCGTGCGGGGGACTCAGGACGGGCCGGTTGGCTCGTGGTCGCCAGTCATATCACGGTCGGGGCAGAAGGATACCCAGGGATTCAAAGCGCGCCAGGGCGGCGGCGACGACATCCTCGTCGACATCGAAGTCCGCGGTGAGCTGATCGGGTGTCTTCTCAGAGAGCAGCAGCTCGGCGAGCAAGGGGGTCAGCGCTCCGCTGACGTAGCGACCGCTAAGGGCAGCGAACAGCTGCGGCTCGCCGCGCATCGAGACAGCAAACCAGCCTGCTGGTGCTCGCCGCAGGGGCTCGCCGATGAGAAATGAGGGAGCTGAGTTTATCGCCAGGGCTTTGCACAGGCCGGCAAGGAACTCGTGCTCGCGAACCCTCGCCTCACCTGTGTCACAGGCCTCGAAGAATCGAAAGACGGCCTCCTCGAGGCAGAGACCTGGTCCTATGTGGTGCACCTCGCGGTAGCGCTCGAAGCTCTCCGACTCCATGAAGCGATCCGTGAAGACGTGGAGCTTGTCGTCGTTGTGCTCTGTGCGCCAGGCGGCGAGCGTCTGCGGCCAGCACTGCTCGATCCCGCCACTCCCGCGGTGCTTGCGTTGCAGCAAGCTGCTGCGCACAGCGACAGCGGTCTCGACCAATTGGGTCTTGTCGATGGAGTCGAGCGCTGCGAGGTCCCCGGTGCTCAGTTCCAGCTCTTCGCTGCGCCCCTCGAGGAAGGCCTTCAGATAGCTGGGTCGGTGCAGCAGCCGGTCTGTTGCTACGTCGAGGGAGATCATGCCTGCGCCCAGCTGGCGACGGATTCAGACAGCGCGGTGAAGCCATCGACTGAGGCCGGCACCAGGGTACCTTGTGGGTCGAACTTGGGGTCTTCGTAGGTGATGGCCTTGAGGTTCGGGCACAGGGGCACGAGCCGCTCGAGCAGCACCAGCTGTTCGTCCATCAAGATGCCGTGGTGGTAGTCGAGAAACTGTTCGCCAGACGTCTCGCAGCCCGAGAGGTGGATCTCGAAGCAACTCGTAGTTGGCAGCTTGTCGAGATCAGCGTACAGATCGTCGCCGCGCAGGCCTCGCACCCACTGATACGAGAGCAGGTGGCCGATGTCCAGGGTGGCGGGTGAGCCGCTCTGCTCGACTACCTCGCGAAAGAAGTCGTAGCCGTGGAGGTCTCCGATGACGATGCTGGTGCCGGCCGAGAAGCCGGGGAACTCCACCAGCAGGGGCGCATCCAGCGCCTCTTGCACTTCGCTGCAGTTGCGGATGGCTGCGTCGAGTCCCGCAGCGGTGAGGTAGGGCGGCAGGGGGTAGGGGAGCGAGCGTCCGTGGATGGACCACAGCCCCAGGTCCTCGTTGACCCACTTGAAGTCGTAGCGGGCGATGAGGTCGTTGGTGAACTCGATGATTTCGCGGCGGTCGTAGTGCTCGAGCGCGCCGAGGTTGAAGCTGGTCTGGTGCAGGCCCCGCACTGGGAAAGCGGGCGCTCGCTTGAACAGGTCGTCCCATGCCGGCGCGTATTCTGCGGCACTCAGGCGGTTGCGACCGCGCGGCTGCCAGGAAATGAACCAGTAGTTGAACAGGTCCTCGTGGCGGCTGAGGAACTCGACGACTCCCGGGGTGACCCGGTCACCGTGCTCGCGCTCGAAGCCAAAGCCGATGGGGGCGCCCCAGGGCAGGTCCAGTCCCACGCCCAGCCCGAGGCGTGTGTGCACATCGGGTAGGCGTGGGGAGGGATGACTCAGAGCTGGCTCGCTTCCTCGGCGATGTGGGCGAGAGCCGTTGCACGCTGGCAGTTGATCTCTTCGGCGCGATCGATGTCCTCGCTGCAAGGGAGGTTGTAGCAGTAGGGGTTGTTCTGCGGAACCTCTTCCACCATGCCGAACACCTCGACGATGTCGAGTCCGTCGAGAGCCGCGAGGTTCTCATCGATGACCTCGACGCTGCACTCATCTACCTGCAGGCTCAAGCTGGCGGCTTCGGTAGCGATCTCGAGCAGCTCGTGGAGCCTGGTCGCCTGGCGCGCGTCCTCTTCGGCGATCTCATCGCTGAATTCAGGGCAGGGCCCGTAGCAGTTCATCGCGCCCTCGGGGTAGTCGAGCACGAGGTCGCCCACCTGGACGATGCTCAGCTGGGCGAGGCGCTCCAGGTCGCCCGTAAAGGCACTCAGATCGACAGGTGAAGACGCGGGTCTCTCGGGGGTATTGGCGAGGTGCTCGGGGTCCTCGAGGCTTCCCAGGTCAGTGGAAGCACCGCAGCCGGTAAGCAGTCCCAGGGTGGCGAAGGCGAGGGTCTTCTTGTTGTTCATCGGATGCTCCTTGGCTCCAGGTTCATTCTGAGACTAGAGGAGGAGTTGCATGAAGAGAATCGGCCTTTTCGTCACTTAATTGGATGGCAACGATTTACTATTGGCGATTCTCCTGGAACTTCGGGCACCGCACCGCCTGCTTTCCTGGACCAGGAATTGCTCAATGACCCCGTAACACCGCGCTGCTCGCGGACGGAGGCCACCATGAGATCTCTCACCTCTCTTCTATTCGCGCTCCCCCTGCTTCTTGGCGCGTGCGCCAACGACTACGAGCTCATGCACGTGGTTCCCACACCGCACGGCACCCCGACAGCGCAGCCAGCGCCTCATCCGCCGGCGCCTCCTACGCTGCCGCAGCCGCCGCAGCCGCCCCAGCCGCCGCATCCGCCCAACTCGCCGTGGCCGCCAGAGGTGGGTACCGTTCCCGACCTCTACTTCGCCATCGCGTGGAGTGAGACGCCCTGCTACAGCTCGGATCACCTCTGGGCGGATGGCCTGGAGTTGAGCGAGAGTCAGGATTCAGCGCTGTGGGCCACCTGCGATGCGCGCAACGTCGCAGTGGTGAACATGTTCGGTGAGGTGGTCGATGAGTTCACCCCGCCGAGCTTGCAGGGTGATGAGGTCTCCGAGTTTCTGCAGCTGGTCAACGCGGGGCACGGCCAGTTCCTGCACGTGTTCAATCGCTACAACTACGACTCGATGGATGGAGACGCCAGCTTCTACTCAGGTACTCCCTGGGAGGCCTGGCGTGGCGACAGCTACACCGGTGAGCACCTGCTGGTCGCCAACTGGGACCAATCCAACCAGCAGCTCTTGCTTCCGCAGGCGCAGCGCCACCTGGATGTTGGCGGTTCATTCTCTTACCTGCAGCTGGGAGTCCTCCCTACTCAGCCAGACCAGCTGGTCGCCTGGCACAGTCAGGGCGGCTGCGGTCCGAGCACGCAGGTGCAGCCCCTGCAGGTGGCGGACATGTTCGATAGTTCCGCGCTCAATGTCGGCTGGCAGCCCGAGGAGTTCCTACCCGAAGAGGTCTTTGAGCAGGTGGATAATCCCTGGACCTGGAACATGGACCTCAGCATGAACGAGGACGGCGAACTCTCGGCGCTGTTTGGGGTGACCACGGGCGGCTGCAGCGGTCTACCAGAGGACCCCTCGACGCCGACGCTGGTGTCCTGGACGCCCGAGGGTGACTCCAACTGGTACGCGCCCACCGAGCTGGGCTGGCAATCCCAGAGCGCGACGTATGCCGCGTGGAACGGCACAGGCGCCTTGAACCTGCTCGACATCAACGGCTCTCAGCGCTGGCGAGTAACCACCCCCGAAGCAGTCCACGAGGGCGACCTCAGTGCCTCTCTCAGTGGCTACAAGCCGGGTCCCCTTATTGATCCTCAGGGTCCGACCTTTACGGTGATCGGCACTGACTTCAACACCTGGGATGGGGACTCGATCGACTTCTATCATCAGGGCGCTGTGGTCTGGAGCATCGACAAGCTGAAGTTCGGACTCCAGGAACGCCGGGTCTACTTCGCCGACGTCATCCTGCTCTCGCAGCAGCCCGAGGAGTAGCGCTCAGGGGTTGGTCTCGAGTCCCGAGACGCGGATAGTGGCGCTGGCCTCGGCCTCAAAGCCACACTGGTCGGTGATCTGCACGCTCATGAGCCAGTCCCGGCTCTGTATGTCATCGAGAACGCCTCGCAGCAGCTCCATGGTGACGTCCCAGCTCTGGCCTGGCTCCTCGTAGTTGTCGGGAAAGAGGCTGGGCAGGTTCTCGGGCCAGATATTCAGAAAGGCGATCTGGCCAGCCACTTGGAAGCTGCCGTCTTCGTTGAGGATCGTCTGGAATCGGTTCGGGCCGCCGACCGCAAGTACACCGGGCTCCCCCTCGATGGTGAAGCTGGCCTCTGGCAGTTCGTTCTGGTTGAGGTTGTTGATGAGAGTGGGACCTGAGTACATCCCCCAGGCGCGAAGGCCACTCCATATGTGCTGGCCACCCTGGCCACCAAATACAGCGTTCAGGGTCTCTCCCTCGACTACTGGACGGTATTCGTCGTTGCTCGCGCCCGTGCCCAGCACCACCTCGGCTGCGACCTCGGCGAGCTCGTCACAGTCCGGCCCGCAGCCGCACAGCAGCGAAGCCAGCAGAACCACCGCGCCCAGGGCGGCGCGCCAGGGCTCAGCAGCCACCGTTACCAGCCGTGTGGGTGCTCCCGCCGACGGTGCAGGTGCTCAAGAAGGTGGTGACGGCGCTGTGGCAGAGCAGGGGGTTGTCCCAGATGAGCAGGCTCTCGCCTACAGAGGTGAGGCTCGAGAGCCCGGTGATGTCGCTGAGCTGCGCGTTGTTCCAGATGATCAGCGTCCCTCCTACTGCGCTCAGTTGGCTGAGCGCGCTGAGGTCAGCCAGGCTGGTGGATGTGATCTCGAGGCTGCCTTCGATGCTGAGACAGGTCGCGATGGCGGTGAGGTCTCCCGCTGAGTCGACCTCGTTCACGACATAGCTGCCCAGGCAGCTTCCGCACGCCCCGATCGCGCTGCTCAGGTCGTCGCAGTCCAGGCTGCTCTCGACTCCGTCGCAGTCGGCGTCGTTGGCGATGCTCGCTGCCGCAGGATTGAGGTCATCACAGTCACCCTCGCACGAGGCGATGCCGTCGCCGTCCAGATCGAGGCCGTTCACGGTGGGCTCGTTGTCGTTGCAGTCTCCATCGCAGCCGGTCTGACCGTCCAGGTCGTTGTCCACTCCACCGGTGTCGGCGACCCCGTCGCAGTTGAAGTCGGCTCCCCCGCAGGACAAGGGCGCGCCAGGGTAGGCCTCGGCGTTGACGTCGTCGCAGTCGTCGCTGTTGTCTACATAGCCAGCCGGTGGGGCGCAGCCCTGGTAGAGGAACTGATCCCCGCCGTAGCCGTCTCCATCGGCGTCGCCGTACCAGGTACGGTCGTCGCCCTCTTCGTCGATCTCGCCGTCGCAGTCGTTGTCGAGCTCATCGCACAGCTCCTCTGCGTCGGGGTAGACCGTGTCGTCGTAGTCGTCGCAGTCGGTCGATGTGGTCACGTGCCCGTCGATGGGCTGGCAGGACACCTCGATGAAGTCCGAGCCGCCGTGGCCGTCGTAGTCGTAGTCGCCGTACCAGGTGGTGGCGTCGATGGCTCCCTCGTCGCCCTCGCCGTGGCAGTCGTTGTCGATGCCGTCGCAGACCTCGGTGGCGGCGGGGTGAATATCGGGGTTGTTGTCGTTGCAGTCCAGGCCGCCCGAAGCCACGGTGGCGAAGCTGTCACCGTCCTCATCAGGGCAGAGCTCGGTGCCCGCGCAGTCGGTATCAGCGCAGTCGTAGCCGCCGTCGAGGTCGTTATCCGCGCCGTCATCGCAGATCTCAGTGGGTTCCTGATCGCAGGCCGGCAGGCCCAGGCACAACAGGGTGCCCAGGGTGAGTACGGGGAAGGTCAGGAACTTGAGAGCAGGCTTCACCGCACCAATGTAGCGCACCAGCCCGGTTCGTGGTCGCGTCCTGCGCTGCCCGGCGTTCCCTCGTCCTCGGCGCTCCCGCCGCTGGTGCAGCCCCCCGCGGCCAGCGCAGCGCACGTGCAGAGAGCGCAGCGCACGTGCAGAGAGCGCAGCGCACGTGCAGAGAAGAGTTCAAGAAAAGCGTCGAGTTGCCACCGAAAGGGCAGTATTGCAGCGGGCCGGGGGCGCGTAAACGATCTTGCCCCTGGGGGGCGTGTTCACTCAGAGGTCATCGAGCAGCCGGGCGAGCCGCTCGGTTAGGGCGCGGCGTGAGAACGACGTCAAGCCAGTGGGGGGCTCCGAGGGAAGTTCGCTGCGCTGCCACTGCCCCACGAGCCTCGTGATCTCCGCGCCAGCTGTTGCCGTATCCGCTGGGTCGGCGACGACGCCAAATGCCATCTCCTTGAGCAACCAGGCATCGCCGCCGTTGGGATCGACCAGCGCCAGCACGGCGTGACCGGCAGCCAGGTATTCGTACATCTTGCCGGCGATGACGTCGTTGCCACTGTCGAGGGTCTGCAGGCATAGGTTGACGTCGCTGCCGCGCATCAACTCGAGGCTACGTCGCTGCGGAACATGGCCGGTGAGGGACACACACGAAGCCAACCCATAGCGCTCTATCAGGGCTTCGTGGCCACCAAAGTTGCCGACAAAGTCCAGCCAGATGAGCTGCTCGTCCAGGCCCGCGTCGATGGCGTGTCGCAGGGCAGCCAGCAGCGGCTCGGGGCTTCGTCCGGCGCCAAAGGAACCGACATAGCGCAGTACGCAGCGGCCTCCTGGCGCGTTCCGTTCGCCGTCCAGTTGCTGTGGCTCGTAGCCGTTGGGAATGGTGGCGAAGCGCTCGGCGCTGCCTGGAAAGCGCCGCTGCATCTCAGCCGTAGTAAGTGGGCTGGTGGTGATGATCAGGCTGGCGGCAGCGAGCACCTGCTGCGCCCACCAGCTCTCTTCGCGCTCCCAGCTGTCAGTCGGCGGCGTCCAGAGGGGGCCATAGGTCCACGGATCGCGCATATCGATAATCAGCGGTTTTCCAAGGATTTTGGCTACTGCATGGCCGATGAGGTAGTTGCGAGCATGGGGCGCAGTGACCCAGATCAGCTCACAATCGGCCTTCTTCGCGGCGCGCACGGCACCCAGGACCGCTGGCGCGCTCCAGTCGAGGTACCAGTAGGCGCGCTGACCCAGCTCGAGCAGGAGTCGCCGGGAGAAGGGGATTGGTTCGTCAGGTGCTGTCCTGGCTCCACTGCCGGGCTCCTTGCGGCCGCGCAGTGGCGCCAGCCAGGGTCCGATCCTGTGCACCGTGACGCTATCGGAAAGCTCGCTGAGTTGAGCATCGTCGCGCGGTTCGCCCGGTAACACCCTGGATGCGACCACCAGGGGCTGGTAGCCGAACTCTGGCAGGTACTTCGCGAAGTAAAATGGCCGCGCGGTGCCCGAGAACTGGTGCGGTGGGAACTTCTCGGCCAGCAGCGGGCTGGGGGCGCGTAAACGATCTTGCCCCTGGGAGGGCGTGTTCACTCAGAGGTCATCGAGCAGCCGGACTACGGATCTTCTCAGAACGTCTGACCGGTCAGCCGCTCGAACATCTCGACGTACAAGGTAGCGGTCTGATCGATGACGTTCTGCGGTAGAGCCGGGATCGCCGGCTCCTCGGTGCCGTTGCGCCGCGCCTCGCTGAGGGTGGAGTGGTGGCCCGTCTCGATGTAGTGACCGCGAACAAATTCCTTAGAGAGCTGCACAATCTTGCCCTCGGCATAGGCCTTGGCATCCCACCAGCGGTCTTCGTCGAGCGTGCCGAACGAGTCGACCAGCACGGGCTTGCGGCCGGCGCCGAGCGCGAACTCCTTCTTGCCGTCGACGTGGATCAGGCCGGCCTTGGCGGCCTCGTGATCGATGATGGCGTCGACCTGGAGGACGATAGCGAGGATTGAGTCGAACTCGGCCTCGGTGAGGTTGGAGATCTCAAGGGCTTCCTTGCGGTCGAGGAGCCGGTCGAACTTCTCGAACTTGGTCGACACCTCGAGATAGGGAGTGGGCAGCTTGACGCCCTCTTCGAGGACGGTGCCCGGCTCGAAGCCCAGCTCTTTGGCGGTGACCTCGCCGCGCTGGTAGCGCCGCCAGCCCGAGCCGGCCAGGTAGTGCCTGCAGATCACCTCAAGCGGTACGAAGAAGTTCTCGGCGTCTCTTGGGATCGCGCCGGGCTCGCGAATCACATCAAAGCGCCGCGCACGCACCCGGTCGGGGGCGGACATCTCGACGATGTGGGTCTCGCAGATGCCGGCTTTCTCGACCAGATCGAACCAGTAGCACGACGTGCGGTTGAGTGACTCACCCTTGCGAGGCACCAGACTGGGGATGATCTGGTCGAACACCGAGATCTGGTCGGTGTAGCGAAACTCAATGATATCAGGATCTTCTGTCGTCCAGACCTGCTTGACTTTGCCGTGATAGACCATCTCGCCCATGGCGCGCTCCCTTCGATTGGACACGTTGATTAACACGCCTGCGAAGTTGGGGAAACAGGGTGTTGCAGGAGAGTGGATAAAAGGTCACATTTCGTGGCCGTCGCGCTCGCCGGCTGTCGAGGGGCACAACGAACACACGCTATGTGAGGTGAAACCGGCTATCCTCTCTGCGATGCTCCGACGTACCTCGATTCCCCTGGCGAGCGCTGCCCTGCTGGCCGTCGCCGTTCTGTGGTTCGGCGCCTGCACCGACGACCCGCCGCCATTTACCGGTGAGCCGAGCACAGGTGGCCTGCTGGTCGGCGATGAGGTGCGCTGCGCGCAGCCCGCCGCCGGCTTTGACCGCCTGAGCGAAGAGGGTGCTCAGCGGGGACTCGACCTGCAGCTCGAGATCGACGAGGACCCCCTGTCGTGCTTTGTGGTGCCCGGCTCGGTGGTCGCCCAGGATCTGGATCTCGATGGCGATGACGATCTCTTGATCTTCCGCACCCTGGGCTTCCCGCACCTGTTCGCCAACGACGGAACCGGCCACTTCGAGGCTCAGCCCGAGGGCGCCAACCTGCTCGTCGAGATAGGGCGACGGGTCTCTTCGCACGCTGCGGTCGATCTCAATGGCGACTCGCTCCCCGAAGTGTTCGTCGTCGGCCCTGGATTCGCGGGCATGTTCGCCAACCTCGGTGGTCTCGAGTTCGGGCCCTTCGAGCTGGTCTACCAGCAGGACGACTATCCGCGCACCTGCTTCAACACCATGGCCTTTGGTGATGCGGACGGCGACGGTGATCTCGATCTGGTCCTGCCCGGCCTCGATGTCCTGCCCGACGAGTCAGGACTGGGCAGCGGCGCCGAGCAGCCGGACTCAGGAAGCTATGACCTCTTGCTGCTCAACGAGGGGGGCACCTTCTCACTGAGCCTGGAGCTCTCTCCCGGCGAGACGCCCGGCCTGTCGCTGCTCGGTGCCTTCACGGACCGGGATCTCGACGGCGATCTCGACCTGCTCGTCACCACGGATCGGCCCATCGCGCCGCTGCCGCCGACCGCCTTCTATCGCAACGACGGGCTGGACTCCGTCGGCATCCCGATCCTCGAGAATGACGCGCCCGAGATTGGCGTAGATATTCGCTTCTCGGCCATGGGCCTGGCGGTCTCGGATCTTAACGGCGACGGCATCATCGACTACTGCATGAGCGACGACTACATCTACTGCCTGGTCAGCGATGGCCTGGGTAGCTACGTCGAGACGGGCCTCGCCATGGGTCTGGTACCCGATCTTGAGTCGCACCCTGAGTGGGATCCCGACAATCAACGGCACGATCACGGCGACGATGATCAGGGCGGTGGCGGTGGCGGCGAAGGCCAGGGTGGTGGCCAGGGCGGCGGCGGCGAGGGCGAGAATGAAATGTTCTGCCAGTGGTTCGGCTGGTCGCTCGAGCTCGTCGACTTTGACAACGACGGCTACCTGGACCTTCCGGTGGTCGCTGGCTCGACGCCGCCCCGAGAGCCCACGTCTCCGGCATTTTGTGACTGCTCCTTTCAGCCCGACACCATCTGGCAGGGCAACGCCGATGGCACCTTTACCGAGCGCGGCACCGAGGTGGGCTTCAACGAGATCGAGGACCACTACGGCATGGCAGCCGCCGACTTCAATGGAGACGGCGCCAGGGATCTCATCGTGGTCCCCGACGAGGGTCGTCCGAAGCTGTGGATGAACCAGTGCAGCGCCGGCGCCTGGATTGAGGTCGAGCTGCGCGGGCCGGTCAGCAACGCCGAGGGCTACGGCGCGCGGGTCAAGGTCACCGCAGGCGAGCGCACCTGGCTCCGAGAACTGCACAGCCTTCGCTCGGTAGGACAGAGCCCCTCGCGAGTCCACTTTGGCCTGGGCGCTGTCGATCAGATCGATGAGGTGCGGGTGATCTGGCCGGACGGTAGCCTGACCTATGCCAGCAACGTTCCTACGCGTCGCACCTTGACCTTCCTGCACAAGGACGCGCCCTGAGGAAGCGGCTCTAGAGCAAGCTGGGCAAGGGCAGGGGAGGCGGCGCCATCGTGGCGTCCTCGCGCACAATGCGCACCACTCTGCGCGCCTCGACATCATCGATAATGCTGACGGTGCCATCGGGCCAGGTCACCGTGATGCGCTCGACCTGCTCGGAGTCACCGAGCCCAAAGCTGGCTTCGGGCGGGCCTGAGCTACCGTGGCCGGTGCTGCCCGCGACGATCCAGCGGATCTGCGAGCGCCCCGCCGCCTCGACTTGAACCCGCGCCCCCACCGCAAAGTGGTTGGGAGAAGGCCCCCACAGCGCGATCCGAATCCAGGAGTTCTCGCCGCAGCGGCTCAGCCAGATGCGGTCTGACTTGACCAGA
>CAZEIY010000060.1:0-6308 GCA_964512375.1 uncultured Rickettsiales bacterium
GGGTGGAGCGTTGCCTCAAGCGGTTGGCCTCTGAGATCGTCGACACCTGCGATCCCGATGTGCCGCTCGCGCTGGTGGGCATCCGAAGCGGTGGAATGCCACTTGCCCATCGGCTGGCGGCTCTCATCGGTGATGCTGAGGGCAAGGCGCCCAGCATCGGAGCTATCGACATCACCTTGTATAGGGACGACCTCTATACAGGTCTTGAGAAGCCTGCCCTCGGTGAGACAGTGCTTCCCTTCGGCATCGATGGCTATGGGATTGTGTTGGTTGATGATGTGCTCTTCACTGGTCGCACAGTGCGCGCGGCCATGGGCGAATTACACGACTATGGTCGACCTCGTTGGATTCGCCTCGCCGTACTGGTAGATCGTGGCCATCGTGAGTTGCCGATTCAGGCGGATTTCGTAGGTCGCAAGGTAGAGAGCCAGCCTGGAGACCGAATCGTGGTGGAAGCTGGCGAGCAGGCAACAACACAGGACGGTGCGTACGTCGTGACGGGACAGGGTTGATGGCAGAACCATTGAAGAGCGGTTTTCGTCGCAAGGATCTCCTCGGTCTCAAGGATCTCAGTGCGGAAGAGATCTGCCACTTGCTCGATGTCGCCGAACAGTTTCGAGGCCTCAACCTCCGCACGATCAAGAAGGTGCCGACCTTGCGCGGCAAGTCGGTCGTTCACCTCTTCCTCGAACCTTCTACTCGTACGAAGACCTCCTTTGACATTGCTGCCAAGCGGTTGTCAGCGGACACCTTCTCCATCTCGGGCTCTTCGTCTTCGACCACTAAGGGTGAGACTCTGCTGGACACGGCCAGGAACCTGGCTGCCATGCACCCGGACATCATCATCCTCCGTCACAAGCGCTCTGGAGCCCCAGCGCTGCTCAGCCGTGAGCTGCCAGGCACCAGCATTGTCAATGCTGGAGACGGCTTCTGTGAGCATCCCACTCAGGGTCTTCTGGACATGCTCACCATTCGGCGCAGCATCGGTGGCTTCGCGGGGCGTACCGTCACCATCGTCGGCGATATCATGCACTCTCGAGTCGCTCGCTCGGCAATCTACGGGCTGCGTACCATGGGAGCACAGGTCCGCGTCTGTGGCCCCCGCACCTTGATACCGCCGGGTCTGGACAGCCTCGGCGTCGAGGCGCACGACCACCTGCAGACGGCCATTGCCGGCGCAGACGTGGTGATGATGTTGCGAATCCAGCAGGAACGCTTGGAGAGGGGCGGCCACTACTTCCCCAGTACCCGTGAGTACAGCCGACTGTGGGGTCTGGACCGCAGTAAGCTGGCCCGCTGGGCCCGCAAGGACGTCATCGTGATGCATCCCGGGCCAGTGAATCGTGGGGTTGAGCTGGAACCAGAGCTTGCCGACAGCAAGTGGTCGGTCATCCTCGACCAGGTAGAGAACGGTGTAGCTGTTCGCATGGCGGTCTTGTATCTGGTCCTGGGCGGCGAGCGAGCGGCTCTCTCAGAAGGGCGTGGAGTATGACTGTGCAAATTCAGCCACTGTTGCTCAAGGGGGGGCGCGTCATCGATCCCGCCGCAGGTCAAGATGGCATCGCTGATGTGATGATCGGAGCGGATGGCTGCATCCTGGAGGTGGCTTCTGGTCTGGCCGAACAGGCTGGCAGTGAGGTTCGCGTCATCGACGTTGAGAATCGTCTTGTGACGCCAGGCTTTGTTGACCTTCACACTCACCTGCGGGAGCCGGGCCAGGAGTACAAGGAGACCGTCGAGACCGGTAGCGCTTCGGCAGCTGCGGGCGGCTTCACTACGATCTTGTGTATGGCCAATACCAACCCGGTCAACGATACCGGCGCCGTGACCCGCTACATCGTCGGTCAGTCCGAGGCCTGCGGCATTGCAAGAGTGCTGCCCATTGGCGCTCTATCCCACGGAATGGCGGGACAGAAGCTCGCCGAAATCGGTGACATGTTGGCGCATGGCGCGGTGGCTGTGTCTGACGACGGACTGCCCGTGATGGATGCGCACCTGATGCGTCGCGCCCTTGAGTATTGCGCCACCTTGGGTGTGCCTGTCATTGCTCACGAAGAGGACAGTTGCCTCAGCGGCGGCTGTATGAACGAAGGTAGGGTCTCGACCCTCCTTGGCTTGCGAGGCGTCCCAGATGCCGCAGAGGATGTCATGGTGTCGCGTGACATTGTCCTGGCGGAACTGACTGGCGGTCACCTGCACGTCGCCCATGTGTCCACAGCTGGTGCTGTGCGGATGATTCGGGAGGCACAGGCTCGCGGAGTGCGTGTTACCACCGAAGCGACGCCACACCACTTCACACTCACCGACGAAGCGGTTGTCGGCTACGACCCGGATACGCGAATGGCCCCTCCACTGCGGAGCGAAGAGGCCCGACAGGCTGTGGTCGAGGGCCTGCGTGATGGCACGATTTGTTGTGTCGCTACCGATCATGCGCCGCACGCTACGGTGGAGAAAGAGGTGGAGTTTGAGCTGGCAGCCAATGGTGTAGTTGGTCTGGAGACCGCCTGGGGTCTTACCTATCGCCTGGTCCTTCAGGGCGAGATTGACCTCGTCACAGCTGTGCGGTTACTTACCAGCGGCCCGTCCTCCTGCTTCGGATTGAGCATGGGGACGCTCGCCGCGGGAGCTAGTGCCGATGTCACAGTGATCGATCTCGAGGCCACCACCACTGTGGATGTTGGAACCTTCCACTCGCGCAGTCGCAACACGCCATTCAAGGGCTGGCAACTACCTTCCCGCATTGAGCGCACTCTCTTTGGGGGGCGCACCGTCTATCTCTGGGATGGTGACGCCGGCCGCGTGGGCCGCGAAATCTAGCGCTGAGAGCGCTTCAATTCGAAAAATCCCGGTCCATCACGGTGGTTCGTCCGTCAGCGATGGCGCTCTTCATTGCTCGGTCGCAGTGCTCCCTGATGATGTCAGAGAGGGCCTGGTTGACCGATGCTGAGGTGTTGCAGTCGGACCGAGATCGAATGTAGGCCTTGAGCTTACTAACCACCACGAGGATGTCTTCTGGCACGTGCTGCCCTGAACTGAGGTGGATGTTTGAATGTTCCGCATGACCGGCGGGCTGCGGCACGATACGACGTCTCTCGGGACGCTCCGCGGTGCTGGGGGATGTGCTCCGCTGTGTCGTGGGTGCTGGTGGCGCGGACTCTCTGGTCTCCTGTTCGCCAGGCTCCGGACGTTTCGGCGCCCTCTCGTCTTCGGCCCAGGGGTTTCTGTGCGCCATGGTGGGCACATGAGCGCTCCAGCACGGCATAGAACAGAATACGTAGCCCGTACGTTTGGCATTGCAGGTCGATACGCTGCAACGAAAGAAGCGCCCCTCGTAGAGGATTGGTTTCTTGCAGGAGCTGCATCTCTTCCAGAAGTCCGGGCTATTCATTTCTCTTCCTCCAAGCGCTGATCGAAGGGCCTTCCGCAATGAGCGCTTGATCCTCTTGGCCATGCTAGCCCAATTGCCTTGCCAAAGGCGTTGACCTCCCCTGAACAGAAGATAAACTTCACGGCTTCGTTCTGCCCCGCAATTACTGTGTCGGGGCGCCTAAACCCAAGCGATGGTGGTAGAGCCGTGCGAAAGTATCCGATGACTCCTGAGGGTCATGTGAAGCTTCAAGAGACGCTGAAGAATCTAATCGAGGTGCAGCGACCCGCAGCGGTCAAGGCCATCGAGATAGCGAGGGCTCATGGTGACCTCAGCGAGAACAGCGAATACGATGATGCCAAGGAGCGGCAGGGCTTGATTGAGGCCCGTATTCGTGACTACGAGGCAAAGCTTGGGCTTGCCCAGGTGATCGACCCCTCTAAGCTGTCTGGTGACAAGGTGATGTTTGGGGCTCACGTCACGATGGAAGACGTCGACAGTGGTGAAGAGTTGGCCTATCAACTCGTGGGCGGCGAAGAGTCGGACCTCAAGTTGCGCCGGGTCTCCATTGAGAGCCCGATTGGCAGGGCGCTGCTAGGTCGCGAGGTCGACGACGAGGTTGTGTTTACCGTGCCACGAGGTCGTCGCACGGTGGTCATCACTGAAGTCGAGTACAAGTAGTCTCTCGCCGCCCCTTCGTGCTTTGCTGACAGAGTTGGAGAAGGTAGCAGCGGTCCTTGGACTGGCGGCTTCGGATCGGGTCTGGCGTGACTCTGCACAGCACCTCGACGCGCTCTCTGAAGAAGTACGTGCGTTACTCGACGCCTTGGAAAGCGAGGCCTTGTCTGCGGCAGGGCGCAACTTTGTTCGGCGGCTTCTCCGCTCGGTCTCGGATCTCTCCAGCCTGTCTCCCGATGACTGTCAGGCCAGGATAGAGCGCACCGCTGATGCCGTGAGTGCTCGCTTGCTTCGTGGTGAGGACCCAGGCAGTGAAGCCGAGGTAGCTCATCGGCGACGAGCCGATGCGCCGCAGCGGGACGTGAGTGTCGATGCTGCCGTCCCTATTGGAGACCTCAAAGGTGTCGGCCCGGTGACCCGCGACGCTTTGCTGGCGGCTGGGATCAGCACGGTTGCGGACCTCCTTCATTATCTCCCACGTCAGTATCAGGATCGAACTCAGAGCACCCTCATCAGCGAGTCGAGTCCGGGAACTTTCGTGGTTGTTGCCGGTGAGGTGACCGGCACCAGAGGAGGTCGGGGACGCCGAACAAGCTTCTTCGAACTGGCCCTCAGTGATGGCACCGGAACCATACTGGCCACCTGGTTCAAGCCAGCACCCTATCTGTATAAGGCCTTCTCCAAAGGCGATGAGCTGGTTCTAATGGGCAAGATAGAGAGCAAATCGCCGCCCCTGCGTATGAGTCACCCGGAGTTTGAGAGGCTCGATGCAGAGGACGGTATCAATCGTGGCCTGGTCATCCCTATCTATAGCCAGCCGGAAGGCCTCGGCCAGAAGACCCTTCGCAAGTTGGTCCGCCGCGCCTTCGAGGACTTTGCGCGTGGCGTGCCGGACAGGGTCCCAGGGGGTATTCGTGCTCGGCTCGGATTGCCGGGACGTGCGCAGGCACTCTTTGCCCTTCACTTTCCCGAGTCTGCCGATGACTTGCCAGCACTCCGTGCGGGGCGACACCCAGCGCACGAGGCGCTGCTCTGGGAGGACCTCTTTATTCTGCAGGTTGGGTTGCTGCGAAGGCGTGAGCGCCTGAGGGCTGCTGGATGCAGTGCTTCCCCTGATTCGGGTTCACAAATAGGCCTCCGTGCTCAGGCTGAACGTACGCTCTCCTTTTCGCTTACGGGAGCCCAGGGGAGGGCCTTGACCGAGATTGAGTCTGACCTGTGTAGGCCACAACCTATGCAGCGCCTGCTCCAGGGGGACGTCGGGTCCGGCAAGACGGTGGTCGCACTCCTCGCTGCTGCGTCCATCATTGAGCGGGGTGACCAGGTGGCGGTACTTGCTCCCACCGAGGTGCTTGCTTTTCAGTGGTGGGATCGCGCGAATGCGCTGTATGAGCCGATGGGTTGTACGGTGGCGCTGCTGACGGGCGGCCAGGGCGCGGCGGCGCGGAGACATAATCGCGAACTGACTGCCAGTGGCGCGGCGCGCCTGATTGTTGGGACCCATGCGGTGTTTCAAGAAGCTGTGAGTTTCGCCAGGCTTGGCCTTGCGGTGGTCGATGAGCAGCAGCGCTTTGGTGTGCTTCAGCGCGCATCTCTCCTCGGTAAGGGGCCAGAGCCGCACTTGCTGGCGATGACGGCAACGCCTATTCCACGGTCCCTTGCTCTCACAATGTATGGAGACCTGGACTCGAGCGTTCTTGATGAGCGCCCGCCTCGGGGTGATGTAACTACTCAGGTGCTCCCCGCGGCAAGAAGAGAGCAAGCTTATGCCTTGCTCAGGAAGGCCGTAGAGGGGGGTGAGCGTGCTTTTGTGATTTGCTCAAGGGTCGAGGGGCCGGGCGAAGGCAGGGCATGTGTGGACACCGCTGAGGAGCTTGCAGAGGGACTCTTGGAAGGGCTGCCGCTCGGGGTGCTGCACGGGCGGATGGACCCTGCAGCCAAGGACCGAGCTGTTCAACGCTTTCGTGATGGTGAGATAGGGGTTCTGGTCAGTACTACGGTGGTGGAGGTGGGGGTCGACGTCCCCGAAGCCACGGTGATGGTTGTCGAGAATGCAGATCGCTTTGGTCTCTCTCAACTTCACCAACTGAGAGGTCGTGTCGGCCGCTCGGAGCGTGGCGGGCAATGCATCTTGCTCTCGGATCGGCCAGAGACAGAGCGGCTCCAAATCCTTGAGCACTGCCACGACGGTTTTGAGATATCTGAGCAGGATCTACGACTTCGAGGCCCAGGGCCCGGGGATGGTGGCGACGTCGCTCAAGCT
>CAZEIY010000060.1:6318-8633 GCA_964512375.1 uncultured Rickettsiales bacterium
TCGAGGCCCAGGAGATCTCGTCGGCGCTCGTCAGGCTGGCGCGCCAGCCTTCCGCCTGAGCACGACTCCCCGCTTCGTGGAGTTGCTCGAAGATGCTCGTGGTGCCGCCCAGGATGTCGCCGCAAGAGCTGATTATTGTGAGGCGACGGAGTTGGCCTCGTTGCGTCTGGCTGTGGCCGCTCGGCTTGCCGATACAGGAGCTATTGAAGCGGGTTGAACAAGAGCGACGGAGTCAGCTTCATCTGGTAGGGTGCCCCGCCTTGCCAAAGCCTCGCGGGCTCGTAATAGGAGAATGCTGATGTCTCAGCCGAAGCAATTCAAGAACCTCGTCGAACTGTGCTCACGAAGCTGTGAGCGATTCTCCGGAAATCCACTCTTCGGCACCAGACAGGCTGACGGTAGCTGGACTTTCATCACGTATGGTGAGTTCGGCGCTCAGGTTGAGAAGGCGCGGGCTGGCTTCATGAGCCTGGGTCTGGCTGAGGGCGACGCTGTCGCGGTGATCTCAAATAATCGGGTTGAGTGGGCCGTGGGTGCATACGCTACCTATGGCTGTGGCGCCATGTATGTCCCCATGTACGAGAAGCAGAATCTTGCGGACTGGGAGTACATCATCGGCGATTCTGGCGCGAAGTTGCTGTTAGTAGCTAACGCTGAGATCGCGGCGCGCGCGCTGCCGATGGTTGAGCGCTTTGACAGCCTCAAGACCATCGTTTGCCTCACTGGTCCAGCCGAGGGCTGTACGGCCTGGAGTGAGGTCATTGCTGCGGGTGAGGCTGCTCCCGCCGAGGCGGCACAGCCTGATCCGACCTCGCTGGCTGGTCTTATCTATACTTCGGGCACCACCGGGAACCCGAAGGGGGTCCAGCTCAGCCACGGCAACCTCACGAGCAACGTCAATGCAGTGCAGACCCTGTTTCCCATGGATCAGGCTGATCGCTCACTGTCTTTTCTTCCCTGGGCTCACTCCTTCGGTCAGACCTGCGAGCTTCACTCGGGAATCAGCTTCGGCATCTCGATGGCCATCTGCGATGACGTGACCCGACTTATTGAGTACCTCCCGGACGTTCAGCCGTCCTTGCTGTTCTCGGTACCCCGCATCTTCAATCGCATCTATGACGGTCTCAACAAGAAGATGGCCGCTGCCCCTCCCATTCGTCAGAAGCTCTTCAAGGCAGCGATGCGCACCGCCCGTACGAAGCGAGAGATGGCTGCTAAGGGACAGACCTCGGCCTGGGTTAATCTCAAGCACGCCCTCTTCGATCGTCTCGTGTTCACCAAGGTCCGAGACCGTCTGGGCGGACGTCTGCGCTGCGCTTTCTCTGGTGGCGCTGCCATCTCTCGAGAGGTTGCGGAATTCATTGATGATGTGGGTGTACTGGTCTTTGAGGGTTATGGGCTAAGCGAGACCTCTCCCATTGCCACCATGAACTACCCCGACAACAAGATGATTGGCACCGTGGGACGCCCAATTCCCGGAGTGGAGATCATTATTGACACGGACGCCGTGGGTGGTGCCATGGGTAAGGAAGGCGAGATCCTTATTAAGGGTCCCAACGTGATGCAGGGCTATCACAATCTGCCCGAGCAGACGGCTCAGGCGATTCGTGATGACGGCGCCTTCCGCAGTGGCGATCTGGGTTGGGTTGGTGACGATGGGTTTCTCCGAATTACCGGTCGTATCAAGGAGCAATACAAGCTTGAGAATGGCAAATATGTCGTCCCGTCTCCCCTTGAAGAGCAGCTCAAGCTGAGCGGCTTCATCAACCAGATTATGGTCTTCGGAGACAACAAGGTGCACAACGTGTCGATCATCGTTCCCGATCTGGAGGCCCTCAAGACCTGGGCGGGCAACGAGGGCGTGAGTGGTGATGTCGACTCGCTCCTTGGAACTCCTCAGGTGCGCTTGCTCTACGAGAAGGAACTAGATCGCTGCAGCCAGGACGTGTTCAAGGGCTTCGAGAAGATCCGGGACTTCCGTTTTGTCGTCGAGGAGTTCTCGACGGACAATGACATGTTGACGCCGACGCTTAAGTTGAAGCGTCGCAACGTGATCAAGGCCTATCAGGGTCTGCTCGACGAGATGTACACGGACTGAGTTGCTACCCCCGCGCACCGTTCGGCACGCGTATACTCGCGCTGGATGGTACGCCCCTCCCGCTCCTCCCTCTGGGCCGATGTCGTTCTCAACCTGGCGCTGCTGACCGTAGCGACACTGGCGTTGAACGCAGTGGTGTTCTGGAAAGTCATCCAGGTGCGAGAGTCTGAGTTGAGAGGCGACCTCGCTGCAGAGTTGAGTCGTCAACTCGCTCTTA
>CAZEIY010000060.1:8643-15246 GCA_964512375.1 uncultured Rickettsiales bacterium
TCTTAGAGTAGCCACTCTTGGCAGTGACCTCGGTCCGATGTCTGCAGCTGAACCTGACCGCTGGGGAGAACTCCTGGCGGGGGCAAGGATGCCCGGCGGCGAGCCGTTCTTCGCCGTATTGACGACGCCTGGTCTGCAGCCTGTTGCGACGCTTGGCAGTTGGCCGGTTGAGATCGCGGTTGCTGAGGTAGGTGATGTTGGCAGCTTGGAGATGGACCGAGCCCAGCGGCAGCGGTGGCTCCTCGATGCGACAGATCTCCGTGCCGCAGTCGCTGGACGGAGAACAGAGCGCGGTCTCTGGCAGGCAGTGCCCGGGATCTGGAGCGGAAGCCAGTATGTGGTCGCCTCATCACCGGTGCTGACGGGCTCGCACACGCCGGTCGGTGCGGTACGGGTAGTGGTGCCAGTTGGCTCGATGCTACTCGGTGACTTAGAGAGGGGCAGTCAGTGGGTTCTGGTGGGCTCAGTGACTGTCAGCGCGTTGCTGATGGGGGTGTTTGGCTATGCACTGTTTCGACGCCGCATCCTAAAGCCCATGGAAGCTCTGGTGGCGGGGACAGAGTCCCTCGGGGACGGGCTCTTTGAGACTCGTCTGCCTCCCGGAGCCGCCAATGAGTTGGGCGATCTTGCGGCAGCGTTCAACTCGCTTGCCGCGGCTCTCGAGGAGTATCGGGGGACCAATGAGCTGCAACTCGACCAACTGAGACGAATCAATGACGATCTGCAGGAGACGCAGGAGAGTCTGGTGTTCGCAGAGAAGATGGCGACGGTGGGTCGCCTGGCCGCTGGAGTAGCTCATGAGGTGGGCAATCCCCTGGCCTCTGTGATCGGCTTCGTTGAGGTGCTGGAGCAGGACCCCGAGGGTCTGCATGAGGATCTGCTGCCACGTATCCGTACAGAACTCGACAGGATTCACCACATCATTCGCGACCTGCTTCATTCGGCTCGTCCAGCAGACGGCGATGACGAGGCGACAGGGGAAGAGACGCTGACCCGAGTCGAGGTGGCGCAGGTCATCGAGGACGCGATGAGACTTGTCTGTGTGCAGCCGCGATTCTCGGACCTCGCTTTCGACGTTCAGGGCACAGAGGCGATTCCCCCTGTTCGCTGCCATCCAGGGCGGCTGGAGCAGGTCCTTCTGAACCTCTTTGTGAATGCGGGTGAGGCGCTTGCTGGCAAGGGCACTGTTACGGTCAAGGAGGTCTCCGGGGAAGTCGGCTGGGTGGTGCTTCAGATCCATGATGATGGTCCTGGGGTTGACCCCATGGCGCGCTCCAACATCTTCGAGCCCTTCTTCACCACCAAGGACGTGGGAGCAGGAACCGGGCTTGGTCTGGCGGTTTCGTCGAGGCTGGCTGAGTTCATGGGTGGAAGCCTCGAACTACGACGTGACCATTCCCCAGGCGCTTGTTTTCATCTTCGTCTGCCGCGCTGGTCCGAGGAGGCATCCTGATGTCTGGTCTCGGCGGCTGGCTGCACAGCCACGACGGGCTCATCGTGTTGGCACAGGGGTTCTTGCTGCTCAGTCTGTTGGTTGCTGCTGGACCCCGCTTGTGGAGAGCCTTCGGCGAGGTGGAGCGGTCTCTACGCTGGAGCCTGCTGGGTCTCGCTGTTCTGGCGGCCGCGATCTCTGCTTTCTGGGTTCCGGCGTTTACAGCTTTTGATGCGCTGGGTCACGAGGCTTCGTACCTTGAGTGCTTTACGGGGCAGTCCATGGACGGCTCCGGCCCTGTCCGTCCTGGCAATAGCCATGGCTGGGAGGCCTTCGTCACCTATCCGCTGGTTCGCTGGACCTGGTGGCTTGTAGGCGGGCTTGTGGGGCGGGAAGATGTTGGCTGGCTGCTTACCCTCAACATAGGCTTTCGTTCTCTGGCAGTCGTCTTGGTTGGGCTGCTGGCGAAGCTCATCACGGGTAGGTCAGCGTGCGGAATCGCGGCCGCCATGATCCTCTCTGTGCATCCCTGGCACGCATTCTGGGGCGCTGCCATCTACAACGTCGCCATGCCCTTCATGTTTGCCTCGTTGGCGCTCTTGCTAGCAGTGTTGGCCTGGCGGACGGGTAGTTCTCTGCTGTTCGCGACGGGTGCCGCCTCAGGGGTGCTCGTCCTGGCAGCGCGGGTGGAGTGGGCGATTCTGGCTCCCACCCTGCTGGTTCTTCTCACAGGCCTCGGCTCGTCCTGGGGCCGGCATTCGAGGTGCCTCAGCCCTCGCTTCTGGCTGCCGGCAGCGAGCATTGCGGGTCTCGGCGCTGGCTCGGTGTTGCTCGCGGGTGGTCAGCTAACAGAGCAAGGCGGCTATCACGGAGTTAGTGGCTACATGGAGACCCTCGCCCGGCAGGCCTGGATCGTTGATCTCATTGAGCCCTTTCATCAGCCGTGGACCCTTCTCGCCCCGCTCGCAGGGGCCTTCGTCCTGGTCCGTACTAGAGGCCTTGGATGGGGACCGGCGCTGGGCCTTCTGGGCTATTTCATCGCGGGCTATCTCGCGGTGACCACATTCAATGACTTCAGCTACCGCCACGCTCTGCTGCCTGTGATTGGCCTCGTCCTTCTGGCATCTTCGCTGGCGATTCCTGTGGTCGAGCGAGGGGGGTGGCAGCGTGTCCTCGCGCTCGTGCTTCTGGGCACGCTCCTGGCTGCTGGAGTTCTTGGAACGGAGCGGGTCTCGAGCCGCTATTACCTGAGTCAGGACGATTTCTTTGCACAACACGAAGGCTTCGATGGGCAGATGCTTAGCGCTGCTGAGGTCGAGTCGGGGCGTTGCTTCCTCATTACCGACAATGAGCGCCACTGGGAGCAGGGAATCGCAGGGTCCCACTTCAATCTCATGGATCCGGGAGAGGCGGTCACCCATTGGCGCCGATTCGACGGTTGTGTGCTCTGGCTCTTCGACAATGCTGGCTATCGGTACGACGGGCTGGCGGTGCCCCCTCGTTCGACAAAGCTCATGCGCTGGTTCGAGTGGGAATACCAGGGCTGGACAAGGCTTCAGGAAGGCGAAGTGGTGGTGTATCGAATGACTGAGCCGCCATGGGGCATTGGAGACGACGAGCCGGTTCCTGAGACGGAGTTTCGATTGCCCGGCGAGGAGGACCCTGAAGACCGCCCCGAAGAACAGACTGAAGACCAGCCGCTGGCTCCCGCCACAGACAACGCCGAGAACGGTGCGGGGCAGGGTCCGTCTTCTTCATCTGGTGTAGATTCAGCGCGATGATCTCCATGACCCGAGCCCTACCGGTCTTTGCGCTGGTCTTTGTTGGGTCCTCGCTCTGTGCTCCACCTGCTCTCGCCCAGCTCTCGCTGCCAGGATTGGAATCGAGTTCAGTCGAGATCCCTGTCGCACGAGACTCGGTTGCCGTCCAGTTGGACGAACTCCGCTCGCGAGAAGAGGAGTTTCTTCAGCGTCTCGACGGCCTCCAGGCGCGTACTCGTTGGCAGATCGAGCGCCTTGAGAGCCGGCGGCAGTGGATCGAAGAGGAGGGAAAGCGGTACTCCTTGAGGCTCCAGAGCCTGCCCCCCCCTGCAGCGCCAGCGAGGCGTCTCGCGCTGGCCGAACTTCTCGCCAGCTATCAGGAACTCGACGGTCTGCTCCGGTCGCTCGAGGATGGCTGGGATACCCAGCTACGCACCCTCCTGGCTGCCGCAGGTGATGCGCGTAGGCTCCGGAAGGATCTTGGGGATGATGAGGCGGCAAGCACCCTTGCGGGTGGTGGTGTGCAAGCTCGATTGGATGCTGTCCGGGATGACCGTGATGAGAGCCTGGACCGCATCGCCGACTTCGTACAGACCCGACGACTGGCAGAGACGACCTTTCTCAAACACAAGGACGAACTGGCGAGCGCTCAGGCCAATCTTCTAAAAGGCCACCTTCTCGGTGCGCCTGGGTTGGATGTCCTCAGTCTGCTGGGTGTCACCGGGGCAGCTGCTGAGCGGTGGACCCAGGCGCTTGCCACGGGAGAGGAACCCGAGTCCCCTGAAGAGCGTGAACTGTTTGCGCTGCTCGACGAGCTGGTGCGACTGCGGGCGAAGGTTCTCGAGAGCACGGCCGACCAGGATCGACTCGATCTGGAGATCCTGGACCTCGAAGTACAACGACTCAAGATGAGCCTGAATCTCGCCGAGTTCCGAGAGCAGAGCCTTTCTTTGCTGCGGGAGGCCATCGCTGCCAGGGAGCAGGGAGGATTGCTGAGCTCATCTGGGGGGCTTCTCGATCCGGTGGCCCTCAAGGCAGCTGTCGGACACACTCGCTCGATCGCGTCGAGTCCGACGAAGACGATGGGACAGGTTGTCCGTCGCGCCATGTCCCATCCGATCCAGGCTCCCGACCAGGGAGTTGCGAATCTTGTTCTGGGTTTGGCGATCCTGGGCTTGCTCGGCTTTGTTCTTGGCCGGCGACTGCGGAGCCTGATTGCTGGGGTTGAGGTTCAAGGCGGGGTGGATGCAGTGCTCCTCGTAGGGCTTGATGCTGCCCTGCCATGGCTGCCGCTCACTCTGTTGGGCGCCACCCTATCCACCCTTGACCTGGTCCCTGCGAGTCTCTCACCTCTGTATCGCTTCGCAGCGTTTGGCCCGCCCGCCATGGCGTCATTTCTGGCGATGATCGCTGTGCTGTTCCCCACAGAAGGTCCCTCTGATGGGGCTGTGCGCTATCTTCGCCGGCTGCTACGGAGCGCAGCCGTTCTCGTCTTTGTGGTGCTGCTCCTCTCTGCGTTCCTGCCTCTGTTTGGCTACCCAGACGAGGTCCGTTCTCTCTTGCGCGCCGTGCTCGGCCTTTTTCTGCTCGTCGGCTGGGTCGGAGTGATGGTCCGCAAGCAGGAGTTGCTCTCGCTGTTGGGGAGTGATGGCGAAGACTCACGCGGCGTACTGCACGCCGGGCTGAGGCGCTTCTATCGGTTCATAGTCCTCGGGCCGGTGGTGGTGTATTTCATCTATGCCGTCGGCTACCTCAATCTGGCTCGCCTCCTTGTACGCGGCGGCATAGTCACTCTTCTCGTGCTGCTGCTTGCTCCCTGGGCGCATCACAAGCTGCGTGAGCTCAGTGAGAAGGCTCTGGGCTACCCAGATGGTGGAGGCTGGCTGGCTCTCAGTACCTCAGGTGCTCGCACCGGCTACCGGGTTCTCGCTCCCTTGTTGTTGCTCGGCGTTGGGGGAGGGAGCCTGAGCCTGGTCGCTTCGGGTTGGGGGTATGGAGATCTCTTTGGCAACCTTGGCTCTGCGCTTAGGTATCCGCTCCTCGATGTGGGCGGCAGCGCGGTCTCAGCTCTGTCCGTGCTGCTTCTGGGTTTGACGGTTGCTTTGACCTTCCTGCTCTCTCGCTGGGTCATCGCCATGCTGCAGCGAAATCTGTATCCGCTCTACGATCTCGACCGTGGTATGCGCACCACCCTCGACACCATCGTGCGGTACGTCATCTTTGTGCTGGGCACTGTGGTGGGTCTCGATGTGGTGGGCCTTGGCGTGGGCTTCTTGACGGTATTCGCTGGGGTGGTGGGCATCGGTGTTGGCTTCGGTAGTCAGACACTGGCGTCGAATTTCATCTCGGGAATTATCTTGCTCATAACCCGACCTGCCGCTGTCGACGATGTCATCGAACTGGAGGGTGTGATCGGTCGGGTAGTGCGCATTTCGAGCTATGCGACGGTCGTGCGAACGCTAGACAACTTGATGGTGATCATTCCGAATTCCAACATGCTCGAGGGGCACTTGATCAACTGGACGGTTGGGGATCGCAGGGTGCGCCTTAGTCTGCCTGTCGGTGTTGCGTACGGAAGCGATGTCGAGAAGGCTCGGGAGTTGCTCCTGGAAGCCAGCGCTGGGCATTCGCGTTTGTTGCGCTATCCAGCCCCAATTGTTCGTTTTGATGACTTTGGTGATTCCTCTCTGCTCCTGACCCTGATGCCTTGGACAGATGACCCAGACCATCGCTTCATCACGCTCTCAGACCTGCGTTTCGAGATCGACAGAATGTTCCGAGCGTCCGGCATTGAAATTTCGTTCCCGCAGCGGGATCTGAACATCCGTGGCGGAGACGGAGTGATCCGGGTGGCCATGGAGCGAGGTTGGGAGGTCCGTGACGAAGGGGGCGATACCATTGTTCCCACAGGAGGCTAGCGTCCTGCATGGTCTCCCTTGCTCTCACGTCCTTGACATGATCTGCTGCTGCTCGCAGGATCACAGCCCTTAACGCGGAGCTAGAAATGACGTCAGATGCTGAAGATTCAGAGAACCTTAAGGATTCAGAGAACCTTAAGGATTCAGAGAACCTTAAGGATTCAGAGAACCTCAAGGATTCAGAGAACCTCAAGGATTCAGAGAACCTCAAGGATTCAGAGAACCTGAAGGACTCCAGCCCAGCGCCGGATCTGCAGGCAGAGATGGATGCGTTCATCGAGGGTGCCGCGGGTCTCTTTGGCAACCTCAAGGAGATCTTTCTGAAGAGCAAGGACGAGGTGGCTCGTGGCGCTCAACTGGGCAAGGTTCGAATCGATGTGTTCCAGCTCCGCAAGGATCGGGAGCATTTCATGCAGCGGCTGGGTGAAGAGGTCTATGACCTGCTCCAGCGCGAGGAGATTGCTCATTCGGATCTCGAGAAGGCTTATGCGAA
>CAZEIY010000061.1:0-15091 GCA_964512375.1 uncultured Rickettsiales bacterium
GCTCGGGTTCGGGTTCAGGCTCGGGCTCTTCGCGGATGCTTTTCAGTTCATCGAGTATGGCAAAGAATGGACGGAACTCGGGGATGGATGAGACTTGGCTCCAGGTCTCTCCGTCCTCACTGACCTGATCACTGGGAAGGACACGCTTCTCAATGATCCAGCGTTGAAGGTCTGCCATTCCACGAACCTTGTAGACCCGGCCTTTCTGCGCCAGAAAGAGCTGGCCAGTCGCCTCTTTGGGGGCCGGCGCACTGGTCGCTTCAGGTTCGGGCGCTGGTGCTGCCTCGATGGCGCGGTCGGTCCGGCCATCGAGTTCATCGGTAGACACGACGTTGCCGGTGGGATCCGCAGTGAAGGTGTGTTCGCAGGCAGAACACTGGACCGATGTCCCCTCTGGAGCCAACTGTTCGGGCTCAAGGAAGTACTCCGTGGCGCACTTTGGACAGACGATTCGCAACAGCGATGCTCCCTACCAGTGCCGCGGCCCCCCTACCTCATCTTGAGGATCAGGGCCTGGCTGCGTTTACCGGCACTCCGAGTTCTTCAGCCTTCTTGAAAGCCTCGGCGGCCTTCTGCGCTTCTCCAAGAACCTGGTAGGCAGAGGCGAGGCCTTCCCAACAGGAACCACACTGGGGGGACTTATCGACTGAAGTCTGGAACATCTTGAGCGCGGAGCCGTAGTTCTTTCGCTCCATCGCTCGCCGTCCATTGTCGTAGTACAGCCGACCAGGGTCTCGGGTCTTGTGTTCGGTCATTTGGGCGGAGCCCTTATTCGAACTGGTTGGAGCCACCACATGTTTTGTGTTGTTGGCGATCGGCTGGACGATGGGCTTACGGAAGCCCTTACTGTCCACCTGGCCTGCTCTGGGGGGCTGCTCATCCGGTCGGACTGGGACTCGCCGCGCTTTGCGCATCGCTTCCTCAAGAGGGTCCGCCTCGCCTTCCACAGCAATGCTTTCGGGTTCCTCATCCATTCCGGCTTGGATCTCTTCCTGGCGGCGCTGCATCTGCTCACGGATCTTCGCACGCACAGTGTCGCGGTGCGCCTCGATGTCGGGAACCTCTACATCGCCGTTATTGTTCGGAGTACCGGCGGAGTTTCCGTCTGGGAGGGAAGCTTGCGAGGAGTCACCTGCCCCTGGTTGCATAATGGAAAAGCCAACGGCCAGACCTCCAACGACCAGGAGCGCCGCGATGGCCCCCATGGGTGCAGAGGACTTCTCCTTTTTTGAGGTCTTGGGTCGTCGTCGTCCCTTTCCTGCCCGGCGCTGTTCTCTCGCCTTCGCGAAGGGGTCTTCCATTGCGGGACCGAAGTTGTTGCGGGCCCCATCGATCTCTCTTGCCGCGGCAGCCATGGCTTCTTGTGCCTCAGCACTATCTTCCGTCGTCTCTTTCGCCGCTTTTTTCGCCGTCTTCTTCTTGGCACCGGACCCCTCTTTCAGGGCCTGGCGGGCAGCCTTCCAGGTGCGGACGAAGTGCTCGTCGAGGTTACCGACGTCGCCGATCCGTACCCAGTCCTTCGCGTTATGGCTGATCAGGTCGTCGGGGGTGACCTTCTGGTCGTCCAGATACTTCTTCAAGGTCATGATGTCGCTGAAGTCGTAGACGAGCCCGATCGAGACCTTCACCTTCCAGGTAATGATCCCCACTTCGCGGAAGTCCAACTCGGATGCCTTGAGGTCTTGTTCTTCTCGGACCACCTCGGTCTCTACCGCTGAAGCGAGTGCTTCGTCTTCGATGTTGTGCGACTTCTCCTGGAGGGCAGGGATTCGATTAGATGAGGTGTCGACCGTCGTGACCTCTGTACGCTTTTTTCGTGGCCCTGGCGCCACCACACGAATCGAACCAGTTGTGTTGGGCGAGCCACCAGATTCGTTCATTCCGACGGCTCGGAATGCGCCTGTCGTCGTGTCGAGTCCTTCCCCTGTGTTCTTGTTCGCTGTGACCGGATTGTCTGCGAAGACCACGAACAGATGCGAGCAACTGGGGCAGGTGATCTTCGCGCCCTTGCCCTGGATCTTGTCGGCGCTGAGGCGATATCGCTCATTGCAGCTGGGGCAGGTAATTACCACTGGAGAAAATCCGCACGCTGCGACCGGCCGGAATGGCTGCGGTCTATTGATTCCGGAAGCGATGCTACCACAGGGAGCCATTGCTGCTACCGCGTGTTCGCTGTCACCTTCCCTGTCCTAGGTTCCGCCAGGAGCCGATGCTAGTCAGAGTGTGGGCAGGCGACTCATCAACGACTGACAATCTCAAGGTTGGCGAAGCGCAGGTACAAGCGCTTGTTTCCCCCTTTTCGGAAGAACACCGTAGCCCGTAGGTTGTCCGGGGGCCCTTCGAGGGTACGTACCTCGCCTTCACCGAAGGTCGGATGGATGACACGCGTCCCGACGCCCAGGACGGCTTCCGCTCCCTCAAGATCAGGAACGACTCTTGGTTCGTTTCTGGAGGACGTCCCAAGGTCTCTGCCGGCGTGGTCGACCTCTCTCCCCGTTTTCGACGCGAAGCGTGACTGCCAGGGTTGTCCGCCCCCACTACGTCGCTTTGTCGTCGTGGAGCGTGGTCGCTGTGGACGGTCGTACTCTACCCAGCTGTCCCCTGGAACTTCAGGCCCCCGTGTTGATCGCTGAGGGCCGAGACTCTGGACGCTTGCGCCAGTGAGCAGTTCGCGAGGGATGTCCTTGAGGAAACGTGATGGACGAGTGGCCTCGTACCCCATCCCGCCTTGAGCCGGTCTTCTCCGTGCACGCAGCAGGTACAGGCGCTCCTTAGCGCGGGTGATTGCCACATAGGCGAGGCGGCGTTCCTCTTCGAGTTCCTTCTGGAAGGTAGATGAGCGCGCGTGGGGGAAGAGCCCTTCGTCCATGCCGACGACAATGACCGCAGGGAATTCCAGCCCCTTGGCGGAGTGCACGGTCATCAGGGTAATGCGGCCCCGTTCCTGTTCATCGGGAGCCCGGTCCAGTTTGTCGGTATCAGAAACCAGCGCCACGCGGTCCAGGAAGGTGAGTAGGCCTTCGGGGGGAGGTAGATGAGCATAGTCAGCGGTCGCAGAGAGAAGCTCATCGAGATTGGCCAGTCGTCCCTGGGCCTCAAACGAGCCATCGGCTTCGAACTGTGCCCTCATTCCACTACGCTGGAGGACAGCATCGAGCACCTTGGGGAGGGGTAGCTCATAGGCTGCCTGCCGCAACCCGATGATCAGTTCCTTGAAGCCAAGGAGCGCCTTCCGAGCCCGGGAGCTGTAGGACTCATCTTCGCTGAGATCGACCAGTGCTTCCCACAGGCTGTAGCCCTTGCGAGCTGACGTGTTCGCGAGGTCGCCGAGGGTCTTCCCGCCGATGCCCCGGGCAGGCTTGTTGATTATCCGCATCAGCGAGACTTCATCTCTCGCATTGACCAGGAGCTTCACGTAGGCCATCGCATCTTTGACCTCACGTCGCTCGTAGAAGCGCTGGCCACCGAGGAGTACGAACGGCAGGCGTGAGCTGAGGAATTCCTCTTCGAGCAGGCGGCTCTGCGCGTTGGTGCGGAAGAACACCGCGATGTCTCGCGGCTTGCGGCCGGCGCCCAACTCTCGACGGGCCAGTTCGACGGCGGCGCGAGCTTCCTCGCGGTCGTCGTGAGCGAGCTGCAGATGGATCAGGTCGCCACCGCCGATCTCCGTCCAGAGCACCTTGCCCTTGCGCTCGGTGTTTCGCTCAACCACAGCGGTTGCTGCCTTGAGGATCGTCTGGGTGGAGCGATAGTTGCGCTCGAGGCGCACCACGTGAGCTCCCGGGAAGTCACGTTCAAAGTCGAGGATGTTGCGGATGTCGGCGCCACGAAACGAGTAGATGCTCTGATCTTCATCGCCGACTACCGTGATGCTGCGATCGTTGTGGTCAGCGAGCAGCCGCAAGAGCTTGTACTGGCTGTGGTTCGTGTCCTGGTATTCGTCGACCAGTAGATTCTTGAAGCGCTGTTGGTATCTCTCGAGCACATCAGGGTTGTCTTCGAGGAGGCGAATGGTCAGCAGGATCAGATCACCGAAGTCGAGTGCGTTGCTTGCCCTCAGCCGCTGCTGGTAGGTCCGGTAGAGTTCTGCGGTGCGGGGTGGCAGGTCGCTGCGGCGCTGCGCCTCTAGCTGGTCCGGGCTCAAGCAATCGTTCTTGGCGCGGTCGATGGCTGATGAGATGGAGCGGGGATTCACTGAAGAGGGGAGCTTCGCTTCCTTGATGATGCGCTTCATCAGATCCTTGCTGTCCCGGTCGTCGTAGATGACGAAATCGGAGCCGTAGCCGTCTATTCGTTCGATGTCTCGGCGGAGGATGCGTAGGCAGCTCGAGTGGAAGGTCGAGACCCAACAGTCTCTGGCAGCTGCGCCCAGGGCGGCCTCGACGCGTTCCTTCATCTCGCCAGCGGCCTTGTTGGTGAAGGTGACGGCGAGTAGCTCCCAGGGGCGGATACCGAGTTCCTGCACCATCCAGGCGATGCGAAGCGTCAGGACTCTGGTCTTGCCCGATCCCGCACCAGCGAGGACCAGTAGCGGACCTGCGTGGTGGCAGACCGCCTCTCGCTGGGCGTCGTTGAGGCCATCGACGAGACTACTCATGGTCGCTTCAACTGCCCTCGGACTCGTGGCCCCTGGCCTTCTCCTTTGCCTTTGCCTTCGCCGCGCGCCGCTCCAGTTGAGTCTTCAAGCGCGCGGCATAGCCGGCCTTGTTCTCCTGGCGGTTGCGCCCAATGGCGAGCGCATCAGCGGGTACATCACGGGTCACGGTGGTGCCCGTGGCGACATAGGAGCCTTTGCCCAGACGGACGGGGGCGATGAGGTGAGAGTCGGTGCCGACGAAGACCTCTTCGCCGATGGTTGTCTTGTGTTTGGCAAAGCCGTCGTAGTTGCAGGTGATCACACCGGCTCCGATGTTAGAGCGGTCTCCCACATCGGCATCACCCAGGTAGGCGAGATGGTTCGCCTTGGCGTCCTCTCCGAGGCGGGTCTTCTTCATCTCGACGAAGTTACCTGCCCGTGCTCCAGCACCCATCTGGCTCGACTGGCGGAGGTGGGTGAAGGGACCGACCTGAGCATTCGTACCTATGCGCACCCGGTCTTGCTCGGTGCTCTCCTGTGGCTTCTTCTCGTTGCGTCCGCTCATCACGGTGAAGGAGCGCACCCGCGCTCCGGCAGCAATGTCTACCGCCTCGGCAAGCACATAGGGTTCGAGCGTCGCTCCTTTCGCTACGGTCACGTCATTCAAGATGCAGCCTCGGCCGATTCGAGCCCCTTCTCCTATTTGGCAGGAGCCGCGCAGCTCGACTCCCGCGCCGATCTCGACGTCGCTGGCGAGAGTGACAGCCTCTTCGATGCGGGTGTCGAGAGGGTTGTCCATGGACACGCCCTTTTGCATCCAGGTGTTGTTGATGGTGGCCTTCAATTCGGACTCCAGATCGGCAAGCTGCGCCCGGTCGTTGATTCCAGAGACCTCTGAGGCGTTGGCGAGTTGGAACGCGCGGACCAGCTCACCACTCTCGGCTGCGATGCCGACGATGTCTGTGAGGAGGTACTCGTGCTGGTCATTCTCGGTGGTCAGCTTCGACAGAGCCCCGCCGACTCCGTCCTCGCCAAAGAGGAAGCTACCGCTGGCAGCATAGATGGAGGTGTTTACCTCGCCGATGGCAAGCTCTGCATTGCTCGCGTCGCGGTGTTCGACAATACGAAGGATCGACTCGCCATCTTCGGAACGGACGATTCGCCCATAGCCAGCGGCATCGTCTGGCTCCATGGTCATCACCGTGACCGTTGCGCCAGAGTCCTCGTGGGACTTCAGGAACTCCTGGAGCGAATCGGCCGAAATCAGCGGCACGTCACCGGGAAGTATGACGACGGTTCGGTTGGTGAAGTTCGTGGAGCCTCGCGCCGCAGCGACAGCCTGACCAGTTCCCTGCATACCTTCCTGAACTGCACACCGCACGTGGTCGCCGAGTTCGGCGCGCACCATCTTGCGGCCAAAGCCTACGATGACGACCTGCTCCTGGCAGCCGGCTTCCATTGCAGCATCGAGCACTCTTGAGACCAGCGAACGACTCAGGAGCGGGAACAACACCTTGGGCTGACGAGAGCACATCCGTGTGCCTTTGCCCGCGGCGAGCACCACGGCGATCGGTCCCTGAGCAGACACTACGAGTCGTCCCCTTTCTTGACCCGCTCCGCTTTGGCTGCTTCAGTGGCCGCGGCAGCTCCCGCGGCCGACGAGATCCACCAGCGTCCAAACTTTTTGATCCAGTGCTGCGTAGTCAACTGTTCCTCGACCTTGGCCTTGTTGGGGATGACAACCTTCCAGCCGATACGAATCTCGGCGGCCTGCCCCTCGTCGGGCTCGATGAACGCGTACTTGATCTCGATCTCATCCATGCGGCCGCCGTGGTCTCCACCGGAATGAGAGCGAAGGAATTGAACCTGATCCTGCGACTCAAGGAAGAACGTGGATGCCTCCTGCCAGTTCTGCCAGCGCACCGCTTCCCAGTACTCCATGGCACGGTCACGCAATTGGGTGGCTGCCATCTGGTGCTTGTGGGACTTTGCCTGAGACGCATAGGCCTCTCGCTGCTCTTTCGTGCAGCCACCTGTGGCGGGCAGGAGCAGGCACGCGCCCAGAAGGCACAGTGCTGCCCGAAGTACGTGGGGTCTAGCGCTGGTCCGTACCGTCATCTTCACCCTCGTCGTCTTCGCCCTCGTCTTCCCAGTCGTCCTCGATCTGGATCTCTTCCCCGTCCTCCTCGATCTGGATCTCTTCCTCGTCCTCCTCGATCTGGATCTCTTCCGCCTTGTCGTTGGCCGCGGGCTCTACTTCCGGCTCCGGCTCCGGCTCCGGCCTGGCCTCGTGGCCGGGCTCCTCGTCGGGCTCCTCGTCGGGCTCGTTGTCTTCTTCGAGCATGTCGTCGTAGTTCTGCTTTGGCTTCACGGGCATTCCGAACAGGCGGCCCTGCACGCCGATCACCGCGCGGATGATGCCAAAGGGAGGCTTGCCATCGGGCAAGGCATCGTCGTCGTTGAAGATGGGGTTGGTCTCGACAAAGCGGGTGGTCTCTACCCGTCCGGGGTTGGCCGCAAACATGATCGGGACCCGCAGGAAGATGCCGAACCAGCGATTGATGTCGAACTGAACGCCGGGTTCGATCTGTGGGCCGAAGTCGACCACCTGGCGAAAGGTGTTGAACTGTCCCCGAATGGGAGGTGGCGGACTCTCGACGTCATCGTCGATGTCGGGGTCATTGTAGAGGTTGGGATAGGTGATCCAGCTGAAACCAACGCCGATACTTGGGCGTAGCTTCGGTACGGTGAGGAAGTAGTAGCGCAGCATCACCTCACCACCGACCAGGTTGACACTCTGCTCGCTCCACTCACCTCCCGGACGGTTCGCAGGGTCGACAATCAGAAGGTTGGGGTCGACTGATTCGGGGTCAGGAATAGTCGATCCGGAGAGGAGCCGCACATATACCTTCGAGCGGCTCCACATCGCGGAGACCTCGATGTCGAGGTTTCGAAGGATGCCGAAGCCAATGCCGATGCCCAGGTTCATCGAGCTGCCCTCGCTGACCGTCTGCCAGGAAAAGTTATCGACTTCCCGTTCAAGGTCAGGACTCAGGTAGTAGCCACCGGAGTACCGTAGACCAGTCGCCCCGCCGATGATTCCGACCTGCACACTACCCAGCAACTGCATGCGGTGCCCCGCCCATCTCCATCGCCACTTCTCGAAGTCGAGCCCGGAGTTGGTGAGCGAGCGATACTGCTTCGAGGTGATCCCCAACTCGCGCCAGGCGGCCTCACCGCCTTCGGTCCTCTTCATGGTCTCCAGCTCGGCCTGACTGAGGTAGCTCCGCTGGGTGTTGGCGAGGTCGGCCTCAAGCTTCTCAAGCTCCCCCTTACGCAGGTTGATGCTCATGCGAGCCAGCAAGCGCCGCTCCTCATCACTGCGAGCCTGCTCCATAGCTCGCATCCTCGCCTTGTGTCGCTCTCTTGCGTCTTCGTAGGGGGCGTCGAGTTCCTGTTGCATCAGGTTGTCGAGGGTGAGGAGCACCGTACGGGGAAGGAGGTCCTCCTCCCCAGTCCGCAGGTCCAGGACGTAGGTCAATGCCAACTCCGCCTTTGCGACGTCGAGCACGGTGACGGCAACCCGAAAATCGCCATCATCGAGGGCAGTCACACGCCCGCTGACCACTCGCTCGATGTTGCTCCGTTCACCAATGACGAACTGGCAACCTAACTCATCGCCAGGGGGGCACCCGGAGTAGTAGAGCGATGCTGCGACCTCCTCGATAGCCCTACAGTCGGCCAGCTCAAGCAGGTCATGTCGACCTCCCGCCATCAGCTCACTGAAGAGAAACTCGTAGAGGGAGCCGGCCAGACCGACGGAGTCGCGGGTGGTCGCTGTGAAGGGAGCGATCAGGATGCGCTGGCTCAGATCTTCGGCCTTGATGAGAGCGTCGAGATCAACATCGTTGCTGCTGTCTTGACGAGCCTCGGCCGGCGGAGCCAGGAGCAAGGCGACGGTGAGGAGCAGTAGCGTGGACTTGGTCGGGCGCATCGGCGCGACTCTAGCCCGCTTCGTGCGACAGGGCCACCAGGGATCGACGAGCTTCCTGATCTGTCTTACAGAGAAGGTTCCGTTGTTTGCGGAAATGGGTGCATGCGAGGCACTTTTTGAGTCGAAAGAACTTAGGGCTATCCCCCCCCTGAAGGGCCTGTTACATTCCTCGCCCTCGCCGGATTTTCCGGCTCAAACCATCGGATTTCCAGCCTTCCGAACCCGCCCCCGAAAGAGTCCCTCCATGGCCTACGCTGTCAATAAAGTCATCCTCCTCGGCAACCTCGGCAAGGATCCAGAGGTCCGCTATACGCAGTCGGGTAAGGCGGTGACCTCCTTCTCCCTGGCGACCAGCGAGAGGGCGGGACGTGACGGCAACGAGCGCACCGAGTGGCACAACATCGTGGCGTGGGACAAGCTCGCAGAACTGTGCGGCCGCCTGGTGAAGAAGGGCAACAAGGTCTATGTCGAGGGACGCCTCCAGACCCGTGAGTACAACGATCGTGACGGCAACAAGCGCTGGAGCACTGAGGTTGTGGCGCGGGAGATGGTCTTCCTTACTACCGAGCGGGATCTCGCTGGCGGACGAGGCAAGTCAGCTCCGCATCCGGCAGATGCCTATAACGGTGGCGGCAACTCTGCTGGCAGTGCTCCTAGCAAGGTTGCCGAGCCGATCCCGTACTCAGATGACGAGGACATCCCGTTCTAGGGTTCTCTTATGGAGAGGGTGCCAGCCAGCCCGCTAGGCTCTCAGGGGTCGACGTAGGGGCTGAGGCGGTGTGCGTCGATGGTGCCTTCCATGTCGAACATCATCATTGCGCCGCCGAAGGTGCCGATCAGGTCATCCTCACCCTCGAAGCCCCCCTCCCAGTCCAGGTCCAGGGGGAAGAAGCCGACGTCCACTGAGACGCTGCCTGCTGCATCATCCTCATCGATGTCGCCGTTGACGTTGTATCCCACGTCGAGGCTGCCCAATACGATGAGATTGAGCGCGCACTCGCCAGAGCCATCGATTACCTGGCCCTCCATGTCGACGACGAAGTCGAGGGCGCCAGCGCAGTTCGTGGTTATGGGCGTTCCCTGGAACTCACCGCTGAGCTCCATGACCAGAGAGCCGGCATAGATTCCGGTGTGTAGTCCCTGCACGCGAACACCACCTTGAGTCGTCTGCAGGCGGTCGCCGTTCGGTAGCTCCGCAGTCGCGGTGATCGCATGGATGCCTGCCCCGAGAGTAGCGCTGACTTCCCGGCCCTGTTCGTTGAACTCCTCGTCCTGATCGGTCGTCCAGGAGATGAGGTCGAAGTCCATGACTTCGCCGTCCGAGTTGAGGACCACCGCCTCGAATTCGACGTCCTCGTCAAGGAGGAGGATCGCGCCGGACAGCGGTGCTGAGACCTGCAGCGTCGCTCCATCAAACTCCGGGAAGGCCTCCACCGGTGCCTCATCCTCAGCCCCGCCCAGGCCAGAGAGCGCAGTATCGCTGCAGCCGAGCAGTACGAGAGGCAGCAGGACGAAGAGGAATGCACAGCTTGCGCGGACTTTGCTTCGCACGGGGACTCCTTGTCTTGATCGGGGCTCAAGGGGTGTTGGGGACTTGAGCGACGCCACGCTAACACCCGTTATGGCCACCGACCAGAAGAAACACCTCGGTGTTCCCGGCTCGCGCGCCGTGGATACGGCTGGGCACCCGGGCTCGTTCACGAAATCCAAGCTCTGCAGCACATGCCGACACGGCGTCGACGGCCTCGTTGATTCTCTCTGGGTCGCTTACGAGTCCACCCTTGCCGATGTGTTCTCTACCCACTTCGAACTGCGGCTTCACCAGCAGAAGCAGTGGCGTCCCGGCCGGCAGCACCTCGCGAAGTGTCGGCAGGATGAGTCGGGCACTGATGAACGATGCATCCATGACACAGAGGTCGATCTTGCCGTCCAGAAGAGCGCTGTTGAGCGAGCGAGCATCCGTCTTCTCATGCAGCGTCACCCTCTCGTCCTGTCTCAGTCGCCAGGCCAGTTGGTTGGTGCCGACATCGACCGCCACGATGTGGTCAGCACCTCGCTGCAGGAGGCAGTCGGTGAAGCCACCCGTGGATGAGCCTACGTCCAGGCAACGCATGCCGGTGACGTCAAGAACCAGGTCGGCGAGGGCTCCCTCGAGCTTCAGTCCGCCGCGGCTGACGAAGGGATGATCGGGTACCTTGAGGCGGATTTCGGCTCCGTGGAGCACCTTGCTTCCTGCCTTGTCGACCACCTTGTCGTTAACGAGCACCTGGCCCGCCAGGATCAGACGCTGGGCGCGGTCTCTAGAGGCAACCAGGCCTCTCTCGACCAGTAAAACATCGATCCGTGTGCGAGCAGCCATAGAGAACCGAGCGATTCTTAGTGGTCGCGGTGCACTGCGAACGAGACCAGAAGAGCTAGCAGCTCTCCTCGCTCTCCCAGAGACTGCAGCTGCTGGTGAGCTCGACGTTCCAGTTCCAAGGCCTTGTTCCAGCTCTCCTCCTGTCCGAGCAGGGCCGGAAAGGAAGGAGTCTCGTCGGCGTCGGGGGCACGCTCACCTTCGTCCTGACGAGCATCCAGCAAGTCGTCGGCAACCTGGAAGGCAAGACCAAGGATCTCGCCATATTCACTGAGCGCCTGCACCTGAGCAGGATTGCCGCCGCCGAGTGTTGCACCGGCAAACAGGGCGAAGCTGAAGAGTTCGCCCGTCTTACGTCGATGCAGAAAGGTGACTTCGGCTTCGTTACCTACCGGGCCCTCGAAACCGAGATCCGAGGACTGACCGCCGACCATGCCGCTCATTCCGGCTGCCTGTGCCAGGCGCATCGCAACCGAAGCGATCCGCTGGGGATCGGCGAGTCCGCAGTAGTGCGCTGGGTCGAGGGCGACGCGGAAGGCTTCTGTAAGGAGCGCGTCGCCGGCGAGCAGGGCCAGACCTTCGCCGTAGCGGATGTGGCAGGTGGCTCTTCCCCGACGCTCGTCGTCGTCGTCCATGCAGGGCAGATCATCGTGGATCAGGCTGTAGGTGTGAATCATCTCGACAGCGCAGGCTGCCGGGAGCACTGCGTCATACGAGAGGTCGTCGCGTCCGCCGACGGCCTCGAAAGCCGCGAGCGTCAGGAGCGGCCGCAGCCGCTTGCCCCCTCCAAAGAGAGACCAGCACATCGCTTCATGCAGCCGAGCGGGCCACCTGGCCGGCGGTGGTAGGAAGCGGTTGAGAGCCTCATCGACCAGGGCACGTCGCTCGCCCAACCAGGTAGAGAGGCGCTCCTGTCCGTCGTCGTCGATCCCGCCTCCTATGTCTGAGGCTGCGATCGTGGGCTCAGAAGGGGATGTCGTCATCGTCAGGCAGCGGGGCGCTGGGGGCGACGTCGCTCGCGGGGAGGATCTCATCACCCGGGTCATCATGTTCGGCGAGGGGCTCGCCGGTGTGCATGTCGACCGAGATGACGCGGCTCCCTTCTTTCAGGAGCACGGCGACTTTCTCTTCGGCCTCGCCCAGGCGCTCTTCGCAGCGACGGGCCAGGTTCATCCCTCGCTCGAAGCGCTCGATGGAGGCCTCGAGACTCGTCTCACCGCGTTCCAGCTCACTGACAATCTCTTCGAGCTCTTCGAGGGCAGTCTCAAAGCTGAGGGATGCGGCATCTTGTGGTTCGGTTGCAGTGCTTGTCATGGTGAGCGGAAGTAGCCGTTTGTGCAGGCAGGGTCAAGGCCCTATCGCTGTGATCAGGGGAAGTCTGCGCCTAGTTCGCCCGGGCCGCCGTCGCGTACCTGGGAGTAAAGGAAGTTGGCCCACAGAAGGGCGGCATCGCCGTCGTTGAAGATCGCAAAGTGGTTGCGGTCGAACTGGGCCAGTCCCGTGGTCACCTCGCTTCCATCGGCGTGGGTTGTATTGGCTGTGTATGGAGTCCGCAAGGTATCCAGTCCGGCGAGGCTCATTCCGAGCACATCTCGTTCTCGATAGGGGCGGGCGATGGGCAGCCCTCCGGCGATGGCGAGCGACTCAGCTGTGTCCGCGGGGGTCTGGGCGTCGTTGATGCCCTCGGTCAGCAAGATGGACGCAGCGTCTCCTGAGCCGCCTCCCAGCCAGTTCTTGGCGTAGTTGATGGGATCGGTCGTCTCGGCCATCATCTGCACGACGCTCACCAGCGGGTGCATCTCGAACAACTCGGTGCCTTCGGGTGCGCCGAGAGCGGTCAACATCGAGTCTCGTATCACCAGGGGGTCCTCGCGCTGCATGATCGTGGTGCTAAGGCCGCCACCCGCACCGCTGAGTACCCAGCCCTTGATGCCTTGGGTCGATGGCAGGGCGATCGCGCCGGTGATGCCGCCCTGGCTGTGTCCAACGAAGTAGATCTCTTCGGGGTTGATCTGGAGGCCGGGATAGGACTGTGCGAGGTCTCCTCCCTCGCTCATCTGGCGTCGCACAAATTCGACAGCGGTGACGGTGTCGAGGGCACCTTGCCGGAAGGTAGTGCGACCGGACTCGGGGTTGAAGTAGTTGAAGGAATACAGCCCCTCGAGCGTCGCGTTGCCGTCGGGCCAGCGGTCACCGTGAAACGGCTGAGGGATGCCTACCGACACGAAGCCACGGCTTGCAGCGAGGTAGCCGGGGCGCAGGTTGCCGCCGGTGAGGTGGCTGAATCGATCGCCGGTGGTGCCGTGGGAGTGGATGATGACCGGCCAGCCCTGCTCGGGTTGGGTTTGCGTTGGCCGGGGGGTCCCAATCACGAAGGGAATGCGCTCTTCGGACATGCCTACCGGCACCCCATTCTTGAACTGGAAACCGCCGCCTTCGCTCGCATACGGTCGAATGCCACGCTGGAAGTTCCTCGCGAGGTAGCTGCCATCGTAGATGTCATATTCGGCTTGGAAGTGTTCGTGCTCTGAGTTCAGCAGCGTGAGCTCTCCTTCCCAGCTTGGATACTGGCTGTCGCTGCGGATGAACTCAGAGAGCACTTCCATCTCTGAGGTGGCGTCCTGGGTGGTGAAGACCGTAGCGCTTGCGATCCACTGAGCGGGGCTGCCCTCATCCACACCCTCATCGCTGGCTTCCGACGTGTCACGCAAGGTGCCCATGGTCTCGGCCAGGGGCTGGTAGATGGCCTGCAGCATGGCGTCATCAGAGTTCCCCTCGAGCAACTGTCGCAGGAGGGTAGGGGGCTGCAGGAAGGCCCCATCGGTATCACTGATGTCAGTGAGGATGACGGCGTAGCGAGTCGACTCGGCGAGGGGGAAGCCCCAGTAGGGGGCTACCACGACATGATTCGTGCTCAGGTAGGGGTCGCTGTGGTCGCTGCGAAGCTCCCAGCGCGCTGGTACGCAGCTCCCGTATCCAGGTGACCCTCCGTCGACGTTCATGATGCGGACGGGGCCTCGGCAGCTAGCGGACTCCTCGATGGCGTCTTGCTCCCAGGCAGGTAGTGTGACCGGCTCGTCGAAGGCGAAGTAGATGGGCGAGTTCAGGCCGAAACCATCGAGTTCAGTGCCACTTAGCGCCAGGTAGTTGCCAAGCAGTCCGTTCTCCGAGGGGTTGGGGAAGCCTGTCATGTCGAGTCCACCCAGGCTGCCGTCTTCGTTGGTCAGGCGGCGCTGGTCTCCAGGCCAGGGCATGGACCAGAACCCCCCGGCGAGGCTCGGATCGAACAGTGCTTTTGCCCCTGAGAGGCTGCGGGGTGGCTCAGAACACGCGCTGAGCGACAGGGCGAGAACCCAAAGAAGAGTGAGCGCGCAGTGGATGCGGGGACGCGGGAGAGGTCTGCTCATGAGGGAGTCGGCCAGATCGTGCTGCCCCGCTCGTCTTCGATGCGGGTGATGTTGGGGATGGCCTCGTGGACGGGGATGTCGGCGGAGCCGTAGCAGCCTGGGGCATTCTCAGGGCCGACGTCAATCCACTTGTTCAGAGCCAGTCCGGTCATGGGCGGAAAACCGAACACGCGGTAGCGTCCCGGCTGCAGGTGAATGGAGTCTTGAGGGTAGTTCGAGCGTGGCACGAGTCGCACTTTCCGATCCCCGGCAGCGAAGCGCAACTTCCATCAGGGGAAGATTTATATCGACATATCTACATTTTTAGATACATTAAGACTGTGACCGTCGACCAAGTCATTGATGCCAGTTCTCAACTCAAGGCGCTGGGTGATCCCAGTCGCCTTATCCTGGCTCGCCTGCTGATCGCCGGCTCCTTCAACGTGACTGAGTTGACCCGAGTCCTTGATGCTGGTCAGTCGACGGTATCTAGAAACCTACGCATCCTCGTGGATGCCGATCTTCTGGCTTCTCGCCGTGAAGGCCGCCTCGTCTTCTACACCTGGCGCACCGATCTGGCGCAGTCTGGCCTGGATCTACAGGACTGGGTTGCCAGCCATGTCCCCGCGATTGATGGCGCCGTTGCTCGTCGTCTACAGGAAGTCTGGGACGAGCGTCGGGAGCGTAGCGCGAACTTCTTTACGGGTGACGCGCAAGGTGACGATCAGGATGCCTGGCTAGGGTCCGCGGATTGCCTTCCCCACCTGCTGCAGGCGGTC
>CAZEIY010000062.1:0-15016 GCA_964512375.1 uncultured Rickettsiales bacterium
GTTCTCCTACACCCAGGCGCCGAAGAAGATGAAGTCGCTGATCATGGCTTTCTTCCTCATGAGCGTCTCGCTGGGCAACATCTTCGTCTCGGCGGTGAACTTCTTCATTCAGAATGACGACGGCAGCTCCAAGCTGACCGGCCCGGACTACTACCTGTTCTTCTCGGCGTGCATGCTGGTGACTGCGATCGCCTTCATTCCGGTGGCCCTACGCTACAAGGAGAAGACCTATATTCAGGAAGAGGAGAGCGGCTCGTAAGGCGATCCGGCACCTCGTATGGTGGCGCCCTGCCTACCCGAAGACGAGCACTGCGGCTCCTGTGATCAGCCGACCAACAGAAACCCTGCCGGCACGAGCCCTGACCATGGAGACTCTACCGACGCCTGAAATTGCACTGAGCATCAGGCGAGAGACCCTGTAGGATTGGCGCGGTGCCACCCCCGGCCTGTCTTAAGGAGCTCTCAATGCACGAAAGCCGACTCTCGACACTCTATCTCGTATGGGCTGCTGCACTGATCGCAGCCCTCGCCCTTGGTGGCTGTGTCGCTCCGCAGGGCGACGATGATGATGTTGCCGACGACGATGACGACGGCGCGCCAGATCCGGACCCTGCAGCCCCTCTCGCCGAGCTCAGCGACGGCGAGTGCCCCGACATGAGCGAGAGCGGGATGTCCACGTTCAGTTCTGCCGGCCTCGAACGAAAGGTCGCCGTGGTCTTCCCCGACGATCCACAGCCAGGCATGGCCGTGGTCTTCAACTTCCACGGTCTCACCAATGCTGGTTCCAATCCAGTAGAGGGTTCTCTGACTCAGATTCAGGCCGAGGCCAACGCCAACGACAGCGTGGTGATCATGCCCGAGGCCCGCGTGACCTCCATGCCCCTGATGGGAGAGATTCTCATCTGGGGAATCCTCGATGATGCGGAGCCCGACCTCATCCTGTTCGATGACCTGCGTACGTGCGCATTCAACGAGCTGGACATTGACCTCAAGAAGGTAAGCACCTGGGGCCACAGCGGTGGTGCCCTGTGGTCAACCGCCATGCTCATGGAGCGCAGCACAAGCCTCGCGGCAGTGGTCGAATTCTCCGGAGGCGCTGAGTTCTCGATACCCGGAATGGGCGGCCCCTATCTCACCTACTCCACCCCCGAACGGCAGGTGCCCGTCCTGCTCACTAGCGGCGGATCGGAGGACGCATGGCCGCAGGGCTTTGCGGTCATCAACTTCGAGGAAACTACCGACACCCTCGCGGCCGCCCTGGTGGAGGACGGTCACCGGGTCGCGCGCTGTAGCCACCAACAGGGACATTACGCCATCCCGTCAGACCTGTGGGCGTTCTCGACCCGCTGGGACCTGGAGCATCACTTCAGCGAAGCATCACCCTTCAGCGAAGAGGACCTGCCGAGCGGCTGCGAGTTGCTCAACGACTAGACACCGAGTCGGAACAGGGCCGGCTACCTCAGGGACAGGGCGCCATGCAGGCAGTACCCAGCACAATGTAGTTCTGAGAACAACCGACCGGCAGAGGCCGCACGACGATGCTGCACTGGTAGCCACCAGGGCACTCGCTCTGATCTTCGCAGCCCACATAACAGGTGGGCGTGCCCTCGTACCAGTTCATGCAGAAGCTGCCCGAGCCACCGCACTCAGCGCTCGCGAGCAGGACATCGTCGCAGGTGGTGGTGGTGCCGCCGTCGTTCCACTCATTCTCGGTCAGGGAGCACTCAGCACAGTGCTGTCCGCCGCTCGGCTCACAGGCACCGCTTGTCTCGTTACAGACTTCGCCAAAGGCACAGTCGAGCAAGGTGCTGCGACAGCCATAGGCATTGCAGTTCCCTTCCTCGCAGTGAAACCCGGCCAGACAGTCCCCATCACTCTGGCAACCAGCTTCACAACGGTAGTCGCCACCCTCCACATCGCAGATCGTACCGATTTCACAATCAGCTGAGCTGAGGCACTCCACCGGCTCACAGCGCGCAGCCAGGCACGCCTCGAGCTTGTCCTCCTCAGTCGTGCAGTCAGCTGAGTCAAAGCAGACTTCACCGCCGCGTCGCTCCTCGGTCTGGCAGCTGGTCAGCACCATCAGCGAGAGCAGGCTGAGCAGAACGCGGCGCATCAGATCAACTCGTAGCGAATGACCACACGGCTACCAATCGGCGGCAACCGGGTCAGGTCGGTGAAACGGATCTGGTAGGTAAACGCTCCGATGTCTTCCTCGTAGACCCAGGGATAGTCCGGGGAGTCGTCGACCGGCAGCAGGACACCGACCAGATCACTCTCATCCTCATAGAGGGTTACCTCGAGGGAGTCGACCCTGGGCTGACGCTCCAGAAGGAAGGTGTCCAGGAGGCGAGACGAAGCCAGCCCCATGCGATTAACCACCTCGGCGAACTCGTCCTCACAGATAGACGCGACCACGCCACCCGTCTGCTGCGCGATGTCAAAGTAGCGGTGCGCCGCCCGCGCACCAGCATTCGGGTTGGTGCTGGTCAGGCCACAATCGGTGGGCTCGAGGCTGTCCGAGTCAACGCCGATCAGAGCCGAAGCGTTGAACGAATCGCGGCGGCGTTGGCCGTTAAGGTCGCGAAAGAAGTTGATGTATTCGTTGACGCCGTAGTGGCTCGCATCTTCTTCGTCCGACACAAAGATCACACTCAGCAGCGCATCATCACGAAAGAAACCAGCGTTGTGCCCAGTGGTCAGGGCGTCACCCAGGGCTCGAGCTGCAGCATCGAGTCCACGCTCAGTGCCTGAGCCCTCAATGCCCACCTTGACGTTGTCCCGGAAGGCCTGATCCGCATCGGCCGTATCGCGGGTGATGATCGGAACATCACCCATGAGCCGCCCACTACGATCCGGATCGTCCATGTCAGTGGTCGCGATACCAATGTGATAGTCCACATCAGCGATGTCGAAGAACTCGACAAACTCAGCAAAGCCATCGCTCAGCTTGGTCTGCTCGTCTTCCATCGAGCAGGAGTCATCGACGATGAGCAGGATGTCTACCTCGGTGGGTGGGCTCTGAAAACGCACATCGGTGACGCCTGGACGCACCAACGTGGTCTCGCTACAAGCGCCCAGCGAGGCCAGCGCGAAGAGCGCGACCACGACGAGCACAGAGCTACGGAACTGCGACATGGCGGGAGGGTAGTCAAATATGGGCGATGGCGCCAGAGCCTTCGGCGACCCTGGGTCATATCAGTCTTCGGGAGGGCTCAACTCGTCCCGAAACAGATGAACCTCGACTTCCTGGCTGAACAGGGTGCCATCGTGGAACTCAACCTCAATACTCAGTAACGCATCGAAGCCCTCGTCAATGCCCTCGAGTTCTTCGAAGAGCATGTAGTCCTCACCAAACTCCACCCGACGGTTGCGCGACATGAGGGCGTCGTCGTCCTGGCACAGGGCCGCGAGCATGCGAGTACCTGGAGCGGTGAGCTGCTCACGAGCCTCGCTTAGCCGCACGATGTGAACTGCGGCAGTGGAGTACGCCCCCTCATCCGCGCTGAGCCCTGCAATACGGATATTGACCTCGACCATGAGGCCCCAACCCTGAGAGCCCGGCGACACCAGCACGTCATCGCCCTCTTCGATGGGTATCCACTCACCCATCCCCGGGTAGCCGAGCTGGACAGAGAGTTCCTCGTCGGGGTTGATGCAAGAAGTCTCTTCGCAGCCCGCTGAGCAGAGCAGGACGATGATGAAAGAGACAGCCCATAGTAGTTGCTTAAGAGCCATACCCCACCACTTCGCAAGAAGCGGGCCAGGGTCGCGTGCACCACGAGACCCAAGATGAGTGGTCACGGCGGGGAGCTGCCCAGTTGCACGAAGACCACCCCGGCATCGCCACCCGTGCCGTCGTGGTAGGGCGCGCCCAGGATCACATCACTGAGACCGTCCAGATCAAAGTCGGCACAAGCGAGCGACGCCGACGTGTGATCACCGATTCCGATTCCTACATAGGTCCTATCACTCGCGGCGGGTGACTCCTGCGCCTGCAGTGGACTGTGAAAGACGTGCGCGCTGCCCGAGTCGACCCCATCCGCATCGGCTAGCGGCGCTCCAACAACGAGGTCAGCAGCGCTGTCCCCATTCATGTCGCAGGGCCCCCAGAGAGCCTGGCCCAGGAGGTCACCAGCAGCCACACCACCCACCTGCACAGAAGCCGAAGAGGCCAGAACCACCCCTGAGAGAGGTCCGAAGTAGACTCGTAGTTGCCCACTCTCGGCTCCCTGACCCGTTCCGCCCGGCGCACCAACCATCACATCATCGAGTCCATCACCGTTCAGGTCGCCTGCTCCCGTCAGCGCCCAGCCCTGCTGCTCATCTTCACTCCCACCCACCAGGACAGCCCCTGAGTTCGCGAGCGAAATACTGCCAGCGAAGGGGCCATACATGACGTACGCCGCCCCTTGAGAGCTGAAGCTGAAGTCGTGGCCTGGCGCCCCGATCAAGACATCGAGTTGCCCATCGCCATTGACGTCACCAGCGGCGGCCACCGAGTACCCCGCGCGGTCCTGGGCGTTCTCACCGATGAAGACTGCGTCGGCAGTAGCCGCCGAGATCACACCCGTCAGAGGACCATGGAACAGATACGCGGCACCGGCATCTGCACCGCCCAGGTCACTTCGATAGGCGCCAACCAACAGGTCGCCGATGCTGTCCCCGTTGACGTCACCAACACAGGCCAGTGACCAGCCGGCCCAGTCGCCGGCAGCTTCACCATCAATCCGTGCCGTGGCGAGAGAGAGATGGGTGCTCCCAGCGACCGGTCCCTGAAGGACATAAGCCGCGCCAGAAGCCTGCCCCACACCGTCGAACGCATAAGCACCGACGATTAGCTCGGCAACTCCGTCTCCGCTCAGATCGCATGCCGCGAGGGCAGACCCGGCTCGGTCTTCGACAAATTCACCAACGGCAACGGCATCAGCCTGCGCAAGGGGAATCACCCCTGAGAGCGGCGCATAGATGACGTGGACTGCACCGGCGAAGGGTGCACCGAGACTGGAGCCCGGCGAACCCACCACAAGGTCCGGAAGGCCGTCCCCGTCGAGGTCGCCACTCGCCACCGCATGGCCCAGATTGTGACCGGGTCCCTCACCATAGACAGAAGCGTCAGCAGCCTGGAGACCGCAGGAATCGCCCTGGCCGTCGCAGTTGCTATCGATGCCATCGCACAACTCCGGCGCGCCGGGATAGATGGCGCTGTCCAGAGGTGCGCAATCAGAGCCGTCCAGAGAGCCGTCGCCGTCATCGTCGGGGTCGATACAGTCTGGCAGGCCATCGCCATCCGTCTCGACGAAGAAGTCCACCAGAGAACCATCGCAATCCGAATCACTGGCATCACAGGACTCGGTGGCACCGGGATAGACGAGTGGGTCACTGTCGTCACAGTCCTCACAAGCCAGAGCGCCATCCCCGTCGAGATCCGCGTTCTGCACCGAACCGTCACAATTGGAGTCTACGGTCGAAGTACAGATCTCTGGAGCCCCTGGATAGATGCTGGCATCCGTGTCATCGCAGTCTAGATCGCTGCTTGAATATCCCGTGGGCAGGCTGCACGCGCTGACCGGCGCTCCCGGCACTCCATGCCCATCGCCGTCGGAGTCCACGAACCAGAGCGACGCCCCAAGAGCAGCACCCTCATCGATCTCGCCGTCGCAGTCCTCGTCGACTCCGTTGCAGCTCTCGCTTGCACCGGAATAGACCCACGAGAGCAGATCGTCACAGTCCCCCGCATCAGCGACGAAGCCCTCTGGCGCTACGCAACCCTGAGCGCTGACACTGGGAGCACCCTGCCCGTCGCCATCGCCATCGGCGTACCAGATCGAGGCGTCGAGGGAGTCCGCGCCCATCGTCTCACCGTCGCAGTCACGGTCAATGGAGTCGCACAATTCGGTGGCTCCAGGATGAATTAAGTCATCACCGTCATCACAGTCACTATGGTCGGCGAGGTAGCCCTGCGGCGCGACACACGCGGCGCTCTGCGAGTCACTGCTCCCATAGCCGTCTCCATCGCCATCAGCAGACCAGAGACCGGGATCAACAGGATCTTCGTCGACAAGATGGTCGCAGTCATTGTCGACACCATCACAGAGTTCCGGTGCACCGGGATAGACCCACATGGAGTCATCGTCACAGTCGCTGCCGCCACTATCCACCGAGGCGTTCTGGTCCTGATCAGCGTCAACGCCGTCCGTCCCATCGCAGTTATCATCAATGCCATCGCCCACAGTGTCTTCGGCACCCGGGTAGATGGTGTCATCGAAGTCATCGCAGTCCCCCTCGATCTCTGTGAAGCCATCACCGTCGTCATCGGCGCTAAGATCACTGAGCACGGAGTTGCCGAGCTCGGTGCAGACACCATCCCCACAAGGGACACTCCCTACCGGAGCAGTGGCCGTCTGCCGCCAGGAGTACAGATCGCTACCCACCGTAGACACACTGCTTAACTGCACGGTCCCGCCGGCTTTGACGGAGATGCAAAACGTACCGTCCGAACCGCTGTAGCTGGTGCTCGAGCCGAGGTAGTCCAGTCCCCAGGCCAGGATCGGCATGCCCGGTGCTGCCTTGCCCGAAGGGGTCGTCAGCAGGCCCGAGACACAAGAACGGTCCAGCAACGGCACGTCCGCATTCCACCACGTGAAGTGACTGACCTCGGCGACGAAGAAGCCGCCCTGCGCGGTCCCCTCCCCCTCCGACACCCAGTACCCCACGGTCTCATCGAAAGACCAAAGACCCACGACCTCGCCCTCTGCGAGCTCCCCGGCCAGTGGAATCTTCAGCTGGGCCGTGCCGCTAAACTGAACCGGTGCGCCATTCACTGACAGGACCACCTCGGCCATCGCGAAGCTCTCCAGCCCCTGTTCGTCGCCATTGGCGTCGATGGTCAGCATTCCTCCCGGCGCCGCAGCGATCGCCTCGTGGCTGCTGAGCACAGCCACGCTCAGCTCGATGGCGCCGCTCAGTTCTTGACCCTGCTCGTCCAGGAAGACTCCCTGCTGAAAGTCGACGGAGAAACCATCTGCCCCAGAGAAGACCAGATCACCATCTGCCGGGTGGTCATAACGAACCAGCCCACCCACTTCGGCATCGGGCAGTGTCAGGCTCAACACGGGCTGAAGGACAACCTCGAGTCCCCGGCTGTCCTGTCCAGACGGTTCGACGCGCCGGATGGCAGTTGAATAGCCCGGCCGACCGACGCGCAGCAACACGGTCTCGCCAACCTGCACTCCCGCAAGCTCGAAGAGACCCTGATCAGTGGTAGCGGTGGAGTGGCTGCCAACTTCGACCCGGGCTCCAAAGATAGGCTCTCCCGAGACCTCTCGTACCCGACCCCAGAGATCGAGGGTGGGGACTACCGCAGCGCTGTCATCGTCGTCACCGTAGACAACGGGCGACCCTGAATCATCATCATCATCATCATCGACGGTACCGCTACTGCAAGACGACCCAAAGACAACGAGAGCGACAAGGACAACACAGGGCAGAGCCCGTCGACAGAAGAGTTGCAAGCCATCTTGGAGCACGCGCATGGGGCATCTTACGTTGCACCCACCCAGTGCAGAAGGGCAAACTTGTTGCCTCCCTGGAGCCTGCTCCTGTTCGAACCCAGCGATGAGTGCGCCGTGCATTTTCAACACATAGCCCATCCGATGCCCGTCCTTCTCGTTACTTCAGCGACAGCTTCCGTCGGCACTCCAGGGATAGACCTGGACGAAGCGCTCGCTAAGGAGCTCCGATGACGAATGTCCATTCGGCCCCGCGGCTCCTGATCTTCTCCGCAATAACGGTTGTTGTCATCCTCGCAGCAGGAAACATGCTCATCGAGTGGGCCGAGCGACAAGGCGTGCTGGACACTCAGATCCCCGGTGAGATGGTTCAGAGTGTTGATGAGCCCATCTTCGAACCGGAGGGGCCCTGGTACCGCACCAGCACCTATGGGCAGGGCTCGGTGGTCTCATCACGTTTTGCCCGGGACAAGGGCCCAGGGTGGCGCATCTTCGTGCTCGGCGGGTCCTTCGCCATGGGTACTCCCTACGTAAATGGAGAGCAACCTCAGGCTGGTTCTGAAGGAGGCATCGCCTCCTGGCTACAGGGCAACCTCTCTGCCCGATTCCCCGACCACGTCGAGGTGGTCAACGCAGCAGCCGGTGGCCAGGACTCTCGAAGAGTGATCGAGATCGCCCGCGAAGCGCTCGCTCTACAGCCAGATCTGCTCTTCATCGCCACCGGCAACAACGAGGGGAACCTGGGCGAGGACCGGGTGCGAGCACAGCTACGTAAGCTGGGTGGCTACAGGCTGCTGCGTAAGGTCCTGCTCCGATCCGCGGAGCAGCGAGCAAGCTGGTACACGCCACAAGACGTGGATAGCGAGCAACTCCGTCGTGCTTTCGCGCAGCGCATCGAGAGCTTCCTGACGGAAGCGGCGAGTCAATCGGTGCCAGTGCTCCTCGCGACCATGCCCATCAATCTCAGCTACCTCGGCTTCGAGCCTGGAAAGCTGATCCAGGGTCAGGACTGGCCCCCCCTGGGAGGAAGCTGCGAGGAGGGGGTACGAGCCTTCGAGGCTCAACAATTCGAAGCCAGCCTGGCGCCGCTACAGGACTGCCTGGACGGCCCTGAATCTCAGCAGCCCCCTCCCCTGCGCAGCTACCTGGCGCTCGCCCACCTCGAAGCAGGGCGAGACATCGACGCAGAGACCGCGCTCGTTCTCGAGAAGAGCCGCGGCCCCTGCATAGCCAAAGGAATACGCCACTACTACGCAGGACAGCATGAGCGTGCGGTAGCGGCGCTTGAGAGTTGCGATAACGTCGCGGAAGCGTTGTTATGGATAGGACGCGCTCGAAGGGCTGACGGGGACCCAGAGGGCGCGAGGCGCGCCCTCTTGCAGGCCTGCGAACTGGTCCCTCGAAATCGCACCCGCCCCTCACTGAACGAGGTGATCCGAGCCGCCGCTGCCAGGCATGAAGGTGCGCACCTCGTCGACCTCGAGGCAGCCGCCGAAGCGTTCGCCCACCAACACAGCGACGGCATCCCCGGACCGGAACAGTTTCTGGACTATTGCCACATGAACTGGCTCGGCTACGCGACCATGGCCGACGCCGTACTGCAGGTCATCGAAGAGAGAGACCTTGGGCCCAGAGGTGATGCCGCGCACCCACCACCGAGCCGGGAGGAGCTGCGCACGCTGTTCCGACTGCCGTTGTTGCAGGAAGTCAGCGGTCCATAACCTCGACCGGCTCTAGAAGACAACATCCATTGCTGACGTGTCATCGGTGAGCGCACGCCTGGCCCGGGCGGGCGACAGCGAGAGCACCCGAGCCGCGAAAAAGCGTGCATTGAGCACCTTGCCCCAATAGAAGGCGGACTCTTCGTCATCCTGGGCGAGTTCTCGCAGCGCACCATCATCGGAGGAATCGACGCCACGAGCATCAGCGATCGCCGCCAGGGCGGTGGTCGCGAGGGCCGCCTGCTGGGCTAGTAGAGCGCCCACTGAGGCCTCCCCCATGAGCTCAAGAAAGCCGTAGGCCGAGAGCAGAGGCTGAATAGGATTACTAGCAGACGCGAAGCCTACGGCGACCTCAGCGACGGCGCTGAGAGCGGCACTCACGGCATCTGCAACCTCGGTAAGTCCTGCAGTCCTGGCCTGTTCAGCCATCTCGGTGAAGGCGACGAGGCAGAGACGAGCGTCCTCTCCACCATGCAGGCCCAGCTTGCGACCGACCAGATCAAGCGCCTGGATGCCGTTGGCACCTTCATAGATGCGAGAGATGCGGACATCTCGTACGAACTGCTCTGCGGGGTACTCATTGGTGTAGCCATAGCCGCCGTGACACTGCAGGGCGGAGTCTGCGACCTGGAAGCCAATGTCTGAGCCATAGGCCTTGATAATCGGCGTCAGCACCGAAGCCATCGCCGATGTTTGAGCAGCAGCTTCTGAGTCTCCCTCAGCAGCCTGGACGTGTGCTTTGTCCACCAGCATCGCGGTGTAGTAGCCCAGGGCCCGCACGCCCTCGGCATGGGACTTCTGCCAGAGCAGCATTCGGCGTACATCGGGATGCTCAATGATGGCGACTTGGCCGCTCTTACGGCGTGTGGCGTCTCCACCCTGGATGCGCTCCGCAGAATACGCCCTGGCCTGCAGGTAGGCGGCGTTGCCAATGGCTGCCCCTTCCATGCCAACCATGAGCCGTGCTTCGTTCATCATCTGGAACATCTGACGCATCCCGCCACCCTCTTGCCCAAGAAGGTAGCCGTGACAGGGCACGTCCTGCCCGTAGCCCATCACGCAGGTTGGAGAGCCATGGATGCCCATCTTTTCCTCGATACGTAGAGCCTTCACGCCGTTCGCCTCGCCAAGGTTCCCCTGCTCGTCGCTGCGAAACTTGGGCACGATGAATAAGCTGAGCCCCCGGTTTCCCCCTGGAGCACCCGGAACACGCGCCAGCACCGCATGGACAATATTGCTGGTCAGGTCGTGGTCGCCGCTGGTGATGAAGATCTTCTCGCCCTCGATGAGATAGTGGTCACCTTCGGGCGTTGCGGTGGTGCGCGAGGCGCCCACATCGGTTCCGGCTCCTGCCTCGGTGAGGCACATGGTCCCTGACCACTCGCCGCTGTACATGCGCGCCATGTACTTCTGCTTCTGCTCTGCCGTACCGAAGCTTCGAATGAGGTTGGCAGCGCCGCTGGTGAGCAGCCGGGTCAGGTTGAATGCCAGACAGCCCACCTCGAACAGCTCGCCTGTGGCCGCCTCGAGCATCACCGGGGCACCCATGCCGCCATACTCAGGATCGCCGGCGAGGGAGATCCAGCCAGACTCTGCGTACGCAGCAAAGGCCTCCTTGAAGCCGGATGGCATCGTCACCACTCCGTCTTTGAATTGAGCACCGATACGATCGGCACGCTCGTTCAAGGGAGCGAGCACCTCGCGAGAGAACCGCTCTGCCTCATCTACCATCATCGACATCGTGTCCTGGTCGTAAGCGGCGAAGGGCCCGCGACCAAGCAAATCCTGCAAGCGACACTGCTCGAACATCACGAATTTCATGTCGCGAAGATCCACCCTGAAATGACTCATTGCTCTTTCCTTTCACCTTGACTGGGGCAAACGACAAGGAGTGCCCAGAAGCACCTTTTCAGACGCCCGTTGGCGCCCTCAGACGGCTCACTATATAGCAGGGATGCCGCACCACCTTGCCCACATCGCACAAAGGCGAGAGACTCCCGCAATGCACCCCCCCGACGAAAGCCCCGCCCGACCGGGCCCGGCAACTGCCCGCCGAGTCGCACTCAAGGTAGGCACCCGAGTCCTCACCAACGACGACGGGTCCCTCGCCATGGATCGTCTGCAGGGTCTGGTTGAAGCTGCTGCCTCAGCAGTCCACCAGGGTCGCGAGATCTTCATCATCAGCTCCGGCGCCGTGGGGCTGGGGCGTGAAGCACTGCAGATGACTGCAGAGCCCTCTGACCTCACCGAGCGGCAGGCGTGCGCCGCCGTCGGACAGAGTCGGCTGATGGCTCTGTACCAACACAGCTTCGAAGAACAAGGACTCCTGTGCGCCCAGGTGCTGCTGACGGAAGCTGACTTTGATGACCGACTGCGCTACCTGCATCTGCGCGGCACCCTGGCAGCCCTGCTTCGAGCTGGCTGCGTGCCGATCATTAATGAGAATGACGTGGTCTCGGGAGAAGAACTGGCCTACGTCGAGGGCACCTCGCGCCCTGTTTTCAGTGACAACGACCGCCTCGCTGCGCTGGTAGCGAGCAAGCTTGATGCTGACCTGCTGATCCTGCTCACCGATGTCAATGGCATCTACGAACGGGACCCAGCGCTGCACCCGACCGCAGCGTTGCTCTCTCGAGTGGACGCCGGCGACGAAGAGAAGGTCTCGGCCCTTGCAGGCGGAGCCGGACCAGCGGGCCGAGGAGGCATGCGCAGCAAGGTCCGCGCCGCTGCCATTGCGGCCCGCTCGGGTGCCCACGCCATCATCGCCTCGGGACGCGACCCCGGTGCCCTCTCCACCCTGCTCGCAGGCGGAGACGTCGGCAGCTGGTTTCCAGCACGCAGCGGACTACCCGCACGACAGCGTTGGATTGCGTTCGCTGCAGCGGCCCGCGGCTCCCTGCTCCTCGATGAAGGTGCCGTTGTAGCTCTACGCGAGCGAGGAGCATCTCTTCTCGCCGTCGGAGTGGCCGAAGTCAGCGGTGAGTTCCTTGCTGGCGACGTGGTCGAACTACGAGCTCCCGGAGGAGAAATCATCGGACGTGGCATGGTTCACTGCAGCGCCGAGCAAACCCGGCTCTGGTGCGCGGGCAAGCGCCCCGAAGGCGTACGAAACCACCATGCGTTGGTGCACCGGGACCTGCTCGTGCTCCACGAGGGAGCACCACCCAGCAGCCCGACGAGGAGACCATGAGCAGTCCAGACCCCGGCGAACTCGCCCAGGCGGCCCGTGCCGCGCAGCGCATCGTGGGGAGCGCCTCCGGCGCCGACCGTACCGCAGTCCTTGAACGACTTGCCATGCTCCTTGCCGACCGCAAGGCATCCCTTGTCGAAGCCAACAAGAGAGACCTCGACGCTGCACGAAAGAGCGGTCTGGCCCCTGTGCTGCTCTCGCGATTGGCCCTGAGCGAGGATAAGATCGATACGCTGATCCAGGGCGTCTCGGAGTTGGTAGCACAGGGAGACCCCATCGCGCGCGTGCTGCGCAGAACCGAGCTTGACGTGGGCCTCGAGCTCCGTCAGGTAACCAGTGCACTGGGTGTCCTCCTCATCATCTTCGAGAGTCGTCCCGATGCGGTGATCCAGATTGGTGCCCTGGCGCTTCGATCAGGAAATGCCGTCCTCTTGAAGGGTGGCTCAGAAGCCGCTCACTCCAACGCAGCGCTCATCAACTGCCTACGAGACGCCCTCGCCGCAGGCAGCCTGCCCGCTGACGCGGTCATTGGCATCGACGGCAGAGAAGCCGTCGGCCAACTCCTCGCGCAGGACGAGCTCATCGATCTGGTCATCCCGCGTGGCTCAGGCGCGCTCGTCCGGACCATCCAGGACTCCACTCGGATTCCCGTGCTCGGACACGCCGAGGGCATCTGTCACACCTACATTGACGCCGAAGCTGACCCCGCCATGGCCATGCGCCTCGCCATCGATGGCAAGTGCGACTATCCATCCGCCTGTAACGCCACAGAGACCCTCCTGGTCCACGAGGCCTTCCTCCCAGAGCTCAAGGCCCTGGGGGCTTCCTTGAACGAGAACGGTGTGCAACTGATCGGGGGTCCTCGCTGCCATGAAGTACTTCCCTCAGCGAGCTTGGCGAGCGAGAGCGACTGGAGCAGCGAATACGGCGACCTGCGCCTGTCGGTGCGGATCGTCGCAGACCTCGACGAGGCCATCACCCACATCCACCGCTACGGCAGCGGCCACACCGAAGTCATCATCACTCAGGACCCGGTGGCAGCCGAGCGTTTCCTCACTGAAGTCGATGCGGCCTCGGTCTTCCACAACGCCAGCTCACGCTTCGCCGATGGCTATCGCTACGGACTGGGCGCTGAGGTCGGGATCAGCACCGGCCGCATCCACGCTCGCGGGCCAGTTGGCGTAGAAGGCCTGCTCACCACTCGCTGGCTGCTGCGTGGCAGTGGCCAGGGAGCGGCAGACTACGGCAAGGAAGGCCGCAGCTTTACTCACCGCTCTCTTCCTCTTGAGGATGACTGAGGCCCTTGAAGCTGCTCGCCATTTCTGACCTCCACGTCCGCCACAAGGCCAACCGCCAGGCGGTCGAAGACATGTCAGCGCGCCCCGACGACTGGCTGATTCTGTGCGGCGATCTGGGCGAGAGCCAGGAGCACCTACGCTTCGTCTTCGAGACCCTCGGCCCCCGCTTCGCAAAGCTCGTCTGGGTGCCCGGAAATCACGAACTGTGGAGCCGCGCGGCCGACGGAAAGCGGGGGGACGACCACTACCAGGGTCTCGTCGAGCTATGCCGCAGCCACGACGTGCTCACGCCAGAGGACCCCTACCCGCTGTGGGAAGGTGAAGGTGGACCTGCCTACATCGTCCCGCTGTTTCTGCTCTACGACTACTCGTTTCGACCCGCCGGAATGAGCAAAGCCGAAGGGCTGGCCTGGGCGGCTGAGGCCGGCATCGTCTGCACCGACGAGTTCTACCTGCACCCGCACCCCCATCCCAATCGAGAGACCTGGTGCGATGCGCGAATTACTCTAAGCGAGAGGCGACTGGCTGAGCTGGACCCAGACATCCCCACAGTACTGATCAACCACTTTCAGATGCGCTTCGAGCTAGCGAGATTGCCCCGAGTCCCGCGGTTCTGCCTTTGGTGTGGCACGACACGCACCGAAGACTGGCATACGCGTTGGAATGCCAAGGTGGTCGTATCAGGTCACCTGCACATGCGCTCGACGGACTGGCGGGATGGAGTGCGGTTCGAGGAAGTCGCCCTGGGCTATCCGCGCGACTGGAAGCAGCGTCGCGGGATCGACTATTACGTTCGAGAGCTCCTCCCTGGGCCGAAAAAGACCTACAAGAGAAACAAGGGGCCCGTCTGGCACAGGTGATCCGAGTGCAGGGAGAGAGCTGCCGAATAGCCCCCCCTACTAATCTGTATCTCCTGACCCCGCTCCGAACACAATCCAGGGTTTCTTTCCATGGGGGGGAGGGTCCAGCCAACCTACTGGCTCCAGATCCAGGGTGTGTATGGCTCGGTCCACTCGCTCCGCGCTCGCCGAACCGCTGAACTCCACCTCGTCGGCAAAGGCCCAGCGCACGCACTGACCCTCACGCCTTGCCAGGACGCTGTTATGAACTTCCCGGACATCACCACCTTCGGATGCCCCCATCCAGACGGCCTCTCCTCCAGGCATCACCACGTAACACCCGGACGGCTCCAACACCTGGTCGATTGAACCGCGCACCCCCGTATCGGCCCGAGCTACCCAGCGGTCCGCTCGACGGCGGCCAGGTCGTCTGCGAAGAGGGCGGCCATCGCCCCTG
>CAZEIY010000063.1:0-14933 GCA_964512375.1 uncultured Rickettsiales bacterium
AGGTCGAAAGAGGTCCCCGCTGCGGCGATGGTTGCACCCGTGCTCGCCACGAATCCTGTCAGCCCAATCTTGAGGCGGCCGTCACGATGACCTGTCACTGTGGGAACCAACAGGTAGTGGAGGTTGAGCTCTTCGGCCAGACCTCGCAGGCAGCTGGGGTCGCCAGCACAGGCGGAGAGCTGTACGCCGATCTTGTTCTGCCAGGCGGCGCCCGTAGTGACCTCAGTGGATGGCAGCGTGCGTGCCGCGTCGTTCATCCACTGGTCGAGGTGTTCGGCCAGATTGACGAGGTCCTTGCCGCCGGCGGTGATGGGCGCGAGGCCAAGCCGAATCGGCTCCTGGGACAGAAAGTCCTTCATGGTGATTGTGGAGATCTCAGTAAGGTCCTGGTAGGGCACCAGAGCGCGGCCCTGGGGAACCTGCAACAGCATTCCTGCAGCGCTGGACTGCAGGACCAGACCATCGTACTGACGGCCGTCATTGAGACGAATTCTGCGGGCCTCCTGCTCCTGGGCGCCAGCATCCGGCACGCCCGCCAGCAGCGCTGTGAAGGCGATGAACATCAGGAACCAACGTTGCAAGCTCTTCAATCCGACCAATCCGATCTTGGGCCCCCAAAGGCTCCAACAACCCCGTTAGGATACCAGCCTGTCCGTGGAAGGGCTGCTGGCGCAAGTGCATCGGCTCCCTATAATCGCCGACGGGAGAGTTCATTGAGTTCCAGCAGTCGTCCTGAGTCCCGGTCCTTTTTACGCTTGAGCCTTGCTCGGGCGGCTGACGGCGTGCGGGTCACGAGGGCAGATCTGATGGACTGTGGAGTGGCTGTTCGAGACGCTGCAGACTCGCTCGCTGCCCTTCAGGACAGCGGTAGGGTCGGCTTCATGGAGCTCGACTGGTCTGGCTGGCAGATCCCAGAGTGCAAGACGGTGGCTGCGGAGCTCTCCAGCCGTGGCCACACGATGCTTCTGTTGGGGGTCGGCGGGTCAGCCCTCGGTGCACAGGCAATTCGCGCGGCACTTCCTGGCCCTGTTCATGGAGGTCAGAAGCTTGAGATCCTCGACACCATTGACCCCGTGCGGGTTCAGCGCTGTCTGGCAGGTCTCGACCCTACCGAGACGGTGGTGGTGGCGGTATCGAAGTCAGGCTCCACCCTGGAGACCCTGGCTCTCCTGCGTCTTTGTATTCAGTGGCTCAGCGATGCGACCGGTGATTCCTGGACGCAGCGGGTTGCTGTGGTCACGGACCCTGATTCTGGTCCTCTGCGCACTCTCGCGCAGGAGCGAGGATTGCTGTCGCTGCCTGTGCCTGGCAACGTCGGGGGCCGTTTCTCAGTGCTTACGGCCGTGGGGATGCTACCCGCGGCGTTCCTGGGCTTGGATGTTGATGCACTGTGCGCTGGAGCGCTGGCGCAGCGAGCAAGGGTGGAGGAGCCTTCCCTGGAGCGAAACCCAGCCTGGCAGATCGCAGCGGTACATCATTGCTGGAGAGAGCATCTCAGCAACTCGGTGTGGCTCACCTACAGCGACCAATTGCTCGATCTGGGCCTCTGGTTTCGTCAACTGCTGGCCGAGTCATTAGGCAAGGTCGGTGGGCAGGGTCGGCGGCGGGGCTGGACTCCGATCGTCGCTCGAGGGCCCGCTGATCAGCACAGCCAACTGCAACTATGGCGAGATGGCCCGCGCTCTGAGCTATTCACGATCGTCCATGTCGACTCAGGGCAGGAGACTCCGGTAATTCCTGACCTGAGCGGTCCAGAGGCGAGCCCTGGACACTGGTTGCAGGGTCACACCTTCGCCGACCTCTCTGACGCCGCGCGGGAAGGAACTACCGCTTCGCTGATTGACTCAGGTGCTCCCGTGCTGGAAGTCAGCGTGCCATGCCTCGACGAGGCCGCGATGGGCGCGCTGTTCGTCGTCCTGGAGAGCAGTGTCGTTCTGATGGGCTTGATGGATGGGGTTGACCCCTTCGATCAGCCTGCGGTCGAAGACGCAAAGCGGTTCGCCGCCGGTCTGCTGGGGCGCGAGGACTGTGCCGCGGATGCGGCGAAGGCCCGCTCCCTGCTTGAGGACCTCGACCCGAAGTGAGCCCCGCATCCCGTATTCGCGTCCTCTCGGACTCGCTGGTCAACAAGATTGCGGCGGGTGAGGTGATCGAGCGTCCCGCCTCGGTGGTCAAGGAACTGGTGGAGAACGCGCTGGATGCAGGCGCGCGGCGCGTCGAGGTCGAAGTCGATAGTGGGGGCCGTGCCCTGATCAGAGTCCGCGACGACGGCGAGGGCATGAACCGGGACGATGCTCTGCTCTCACTGGAACGTCACGCGACGTCGAAGATCACTACGGATGCCGATCTGTTCGCGCTCAGCTCCCTTGGCTTCCGGGGTGAGGCGATCCCGTCGATCGCCGAAGTGAGCCGATTCGAGTTGACTACCGGAACTCGCGGTCAGGCGTTGGGCTCTCGACTGGTTGTTGATGGCGGGGTGGTCAAGCAGGTCGAAGATGCCCCCAACGCGGGTGGCACTGAGGTCGTCGTGCGGCGATTGTTCTTCAACGTGCCTGTGCGCTTGAAGTTCCTGCGTCAGCCACGGACTGAGATGTCTCATGTCGTCGACGTAGTGACCCGCATTGCGATGGCACATCCGCATGTCGGTTTCTCTCTTCATTCTGCCGATCGCAAGCTGGTCGATGCTCCACCCGGAGAGGGGCTCAGCGACCGCGTTCGCTGCCTGTTGGGTAAGCGCGCCTCGCAGGGTCTGCATCCCTTCCATGGCGAGGGCGGTGGTCTCCGCGCCGAAGGCATGCTCTCAGATCCTAACTTGCACCGCTCCAATAACTCGGGACTCTACCTGTACGTGAATGGCCGGCCAGTACGAGATCGCACCTTCGTAGGTGCCGTACTCTCAGCCTATCGGGGCGTGGTTCCGCGCGGTCGCTACCCGACGGTGGTGTTCTTCCTTGACCTGCCCCCTGACCGGGTTGATGTGAATGTTCATCCGACCAAGGCTGAGGTGCGCTTCCGCGATGGTCGCGCTGTCTGGCAATTCGTCAGCAGTGTGCTTTCTGAGGCCCTGACAGAGGTGAGTGCCGGTGCAGCAGCCAGGCCCCTAGCCTTAGCCAGAGACCAGTCCTCGCCGCCGTCGGCCCATGAGCAGGCCCTGCCTCTGCGCCCCCCCCAGTCTCGACCTCTGGATTCCTACCCTGCGGTAGGGACTCTGGCGTCTCGCGCCATGGATAGCGCTATCCCTGAGTCAGGAGCGGGTGGCTACGAAGGCCCGTCTGGTCCTCCGCCCCAGCCTCCCTCGAACTCTTCGTTCGCCGTGCTAATCCCCAGTGGTCACTCATCGAGTGTGCGAGGCTGTACCGGGCGGACCCTGCCTTTGAGCGCCCTCGAGAGTGTTCAGGAGCGAAGCCTGCAGGCGGCAGGGCCGTCTCCGTCGTTCAGCAGCCTCGACTTCATCGGCCAGTTCGACCGCACTTTCTTACTCTGTGAGGCGGGGAACGAGCTGGTGGTCGTCGATCAGCACGCGGGCCATGAGCGGGTTCTCTTTGAGCAGTTCCGGGCCAGGACATCGCAGCAGCCAGTGAGCACGCAGCGACTGCTGGTGCCCGAACTCATGGAGATGGATTCAGCTCGGGTCCTCGCTCTTTGTGACGCGCAGGACACCCTGTCCGAGATGGGTGTTGAGCTGAGTCAGTTCGGCGAGGGCACCATCGCCTTGCACGGGGTGCCCTCAACCGTGGGTGCTGGGAGGGTGCGTCAGGCCGTGGCTGACATGGCCGACGAGCTCGTTGCTGGAGAGGTCACCAACGCCGTCGAGAGGCTGAGGTACGACCTGAGTGCCTTGCTCGCCTGTCACTGCGCTGTGCGAGCGCACGATCCATTGAGCCGGGATGAGGTGCGGTTGCTGTTCCTCCAGCTCGATGAGTTGGACTACAACTTTGCGTGCCCCCATGGGCGGCCCGTGATGGTGCGCTTCGCCAGGACTGAGGTCGCTCGCTGGTTTGTCCGTGACTGAAGAAGCTGTCGCGGATTCGCGCACTCCGTTGGTCTGCATTACCGGACCGACCGCTTCGGGCAAGACGAGCCTCGCCCTTGCCGTGGCCGAGAGGCTGCCCGCCGAGATTCTGTGTGTTGACTCGATGCAGGTCTATCGGGGCTTCGACATCGGCACCGCCAAGCCGACGGTTGCCGAGCGGGCCCGAGTACGGCACCACGGCATTGATATCGTCGGTCCCGAGGAGCAGTACGATGCAGGAGCCTTCTTGAGCTATGCCCGTGCGCTGGTGGCAGAACGCCGATCGGCCGGAGTAGAGGTGCTCGCGGTGGGCGGAACTGGCTTGTACCTGCGCGGCTTGATCCACGGCCTGGCACCCAGTGCCCCGGCTGACGCGGGGCTGCGCGAGGAACTGCGTGAAGCAGAACGCCTTGAGCCGGGCTCGATGTTTCGGCGTCTCGAGGCGGTAGATCAGAGCAGCGCGCTGGTTCTGCATCCGAACGATCTGGTGCGAGTGGAGCGCGCCCTCGAGGTGTTCCTGCTCACTGGACGTCCCCAGAGCATCTGGCTCGCAGAACATGGCTCTTCAGAGCCTTCTTTCGAGCCGCTGTTATTCGCTATTCGCTGGCCGAGAGAGCAGCTTCGAGCGCGAATTGCTGATCGGGTCGTGCAGATGCTCGCCGATGGCTGGCTCGCGGAGGTTGCGTCTCTCGTCGAGCAGGGGGTAGCCCATGATGCTCCCGCCATGCGCGCGCTGGGCTACCAGCAACTGCGTGAGGTGATCGGTGGCGAGCTCAGTCTGGATGAAGCAGCGGCGCGTATCACGGTGCTCTGCCAGCAGTTTGCCAAGCGCCAGAGCACGTGGTTCAATCGCGTCCCTTCCATCTTCTGGCTGGACCCGGGTGAAGACATGGTGGACCGTGTGACCGCACGGTCCCAAAGCTTCCTGGGACGCAGCCAGCCTCGTCGGAGCAGCGAACATGGCTGATTTTGTGCTCGAGTTCGAGCGACCTATCGTCGATCTTGAGGAGACTATTCAGGGACTTCGGGACCTCGCGAAGCGTGGTGGGATCGATGTGGATGCCCAGGTCGCCCAGCTCGAGGCCAAGGCCAGTGCGCTTCGCAAAGAGGTCTTTGCGGAGCTCAGCCCATATCAACAGACGCAGATATCGAGGCATCAACAGCGGCCGTACACGCTGGACTATCTCGAGGAGATCTTCACGGACTTCCAGGAGTTTCACGGCGATCGCAACTACATGGACGATCAGGCCATTGTGGGTGGTCCCGCTCGTTTTGGCGGCCGATCGGTCATGGTGATTGGTCACCAGAAGGGCCGCTCCACCAAGGAAAACGTAGTCCGCAATTTCGGCATGCCTCGCCCCGAGGGCTACCGCAAGGCCCTGCGCTTGATGAGCATGGCTGAGCGCTTCTCGATGCCAATTATCACGCTCATCGACACGCCGGGAGCGTATCCGGGCATTGGAGCTGAGGAGCGTGGGCAGGCTGAGGCCATCGCTAAGAACATCCTCGTGATGAGCCGTCTGAAGGTTCCAATCATCTCGGTGATCATTGGTGAGGGTGGTTCGGGCGGTGCGCTGGCCATCGCCGTGGCCAATCGGGTGCTCATGCTTGAGAACGCGATTTACTCGGTGATCTCTCCAGAGGCGTGCGCCTCGATCCTCTGGCGCGACTCCACAAAAGGGCAGGTCGCATCCGAGGCCCTCAAGTACACCGCGCCGGATTGTCTGCGCCTCAAGGTTGTTGATGAGATCATCCCCGAGCCTCTGGGTGGGGCCCATCGAGGACGTGCGGCGATCATGGAGTCCGTGCGTGGGGTGCTGGACCGGCATCTCAGTGAACTGGTACCGCTCGATCCTGATGCGCTCCGACAGGACCGGTACGATCGATTTCGCTCTTTGGGCGTAGTCGCTGGCGGCAAGTAACGAGCCCCTCGCCGCGTACTCCCTGTTTCATGTCCTCGAGCCCCGATGAACCGCTCTTCGCGGGTCGCACGCAGGTTGCGCCTGCGCGTGCTCTTTGTGGTGAGCTGAGCGTCCCAGGCGACAAGTCCATCTCGCATCGGGCCCTGATCTTCTCGGCGTTGAGCACGGGAGAACAGCGCCTTGTTGGCCTCTCTTCGGGGGCTGATGTCCTGGCAACCGCGCAGGTGCTTCGCTCGTTGGGCGTGTCTGTTGGCGGGGGCGGTGATCTCGTGACGGTCGGTGAGCCAGTCGGGGGATTCTTCAGTGCCCCAGAGAGCCCACTCGACTGTGGCAACTCGGGTACCAGCATGCGGCTGCTCGCGGGTTTGCTGGCCGGTCAGAAGTTCGTGAGCATTCTGGACGGAGATCAGTCGCTGCGTCGCCGACCAATGGCGCGGATCATCGAGCCACTGCGAGCCATGGGGGCCGAGGTCGAGGGTGGTGGCTCTGGTGGTCGCGCCCCGCTCCATGTTGGTGGAGGGGCGCTCGAAGGTATTGAGCATCACTCCAAGGTGGCCTCGGCGCAGGTGAAAGGCTGCCTGCTGCTGGCTGGGCTGCAGGCGACGGGAACCACCACGATCCGGGAGCCTCAGCTGAGTCGCGATCACAGTGAGCGCATGCTTGAGGCGTGTGGCGTCTCGCTCCAGCGCTTCGTCGGTGGAGTGTCTGTAGAAGGTGGCCAACAGCTCGCGGCTCCCGCTGAGATTGTGGTGCCAGGCGACATCAGTTCTGCTGCCTTCTTCCTGGTGGCGGCTGCCACTCTGCCGGGTTCGGAGTTGTTGATTCGGGGCGTTGGAGTCAACGAGACGCGGACGGGAGTCCTTGACGTATTGTCGGCTGCCGGAGTGGTCATCGAACGTCGCGATGAGCGTCTGCAGGCGGGAGAGCCTGTGGCTGACTTGTGGCTGCGTGGCGGCGAAGTATCAGCGTTTCACGTGGGCGGTGATCTCGTGCCCCGCCTGATTGATGAACTGCCAGTGCTGGCGGTGCTCGCCGCGCGTGCCCACGGTGAGAGTACGATCTCCGGGGCGGCTGAGCTGCGGGCCAAAGAGAGCGACCGAATTGAGAGCACAGCGCAGCTTCTTCGTGCTCTTGGCGTCGAGGTCGAGACTCGGCCCGATGGCATGGCCATTCAGGGAATTGGCGGTGCACCGTTCCGAGGAGGGTCGATTTCGTCGGTCGGAGATCATCGCATCGCAATGAGCGCAGCGGTGGCAGGCCTGGCATCTGAGCGGGCCGTCGAAGTGATCGGCAGTGATGCTGTTGGCACATCCTTTCCCGGCTTCTTTCAACAACTGGAGCGATGCAGTGAGCGTTGAACCTATGACTGAGACTTCATCTTCCAGCGGCCTGGTGGTTGCCATCGACGGCCCGGCAGGTGCCGGCAAGTCCACCGTAGCGCGGACCCTGGCCAGGCAACTGGGCTACACCTACATCGACACCGGCGCCATGTATCGGGCTGTAGGTGTTCTGGCGACCGAGCAGGGTGTCAGCCTCGACGACGCGGCTGCCTTGAGCGTGCTGGTGTCTGGCCTGGAGTTTGATTTTCCCTGGCTGGATGGAGAACTGCAGACTCTGGTTGGCACACGGAACCTCAGTCGCGACATTCGTACACCGCAGGCGGCGATGAATGCCTCGACGGTCTCGAAGGTGTCCGAGGTACGAAGCGGTCTGGTTGCCCGGCAACGCATCATGGGTCGTGACGGCGGGGTCGTCATGGAGGGGCGTGACATCGGCACCGTGGTTTTTCCTGATGCGGGCCTCAAGGTGTTCCTCTCGGCGTCGGCTGAGGTGCGGGGGCGTCGTCGTTGGTTGCAGATGAAAGAGCGGGGCCAGTCCACGGACCTCGCAGAGGTAATCGCCGAGGTGGAGCGGCGAGACCATCAGGACATGAACCGCGCGATCGCACCGCTTAGACCGGCAAAAGACGCTGTAATTCTAGACACTTCCGGCATGTCGCTCACGGAAGTTCTCGCCGAACTCGAGGCGCTGGTGTCTGCTCGTGGAGCGAAGTGAGCGACTGCGCTCGTTTTCTCCTTTGACAAGACTGAAAGCGCCCGGATATAAGGCGCGCCTCGCGGCTGCGTGAGAAAAGCCTGGGCGTTACACAACTGCAGGGTGCAGAGGTGGCGGTAGGTTGATGCAGTCGAGATTGCCCTGGAAACACATCCATTCATGTCCACCACTGACACCACCAATTCCCTCCTCACCAGCTCGGCTGCGACCGCGGCCCAGATGGACGACGCTGAGTTCCGACGTCTTTTCGAGGAGATCATCAGTGACAAGCCCATTCGTGAGGGCTCTGTCGTAACTGGAACCGTCATCCGCCTCACCTCGGATCGAGCGGTCATCGATATCGATTACAAGTCCGAGGGCACCGTGTCCCTTCGAGAGTTCCAAGGCGCCGGCGAAGGACCGACCATCAAGGTCGGTGACGAAGTCGAGGTCTACCTGGAGAGCCTCGAGGGTCGTGACGGCTCGTTGGTCCTGTCCAAAGAGAAGGCCGACATGATGAAGGCCTGGGACAAGATCCAGGAAGCTGTCGATAACGACGAGATCGTCGAAGGCACCATCATCTCCCGCGTCAAGGGCGGGCTCAACGTCGACATCGGCGTCAAGGCCTTCCTGCCGGGTTCCCAGGTCGATCTGCGGCCCGTCAAGAACCTCGAGCGCCTCATCGGTGCTACCGCGACGTTCAAGATCATCAAGTTCAACAAGAAGCGCGGCAACATCGTGCTCAGTCGCCGAGTCCTGCTCGAGGCCGAGCGGCGTGCCCAGCGTGAAGAGACGGTCGATAAGCTCAAGGTCGGCGCCATCATTGACGGTACGGTGAAGAACCTCACGGACTACGGGGCATTCATCGATCTGGGCGGCATCGACGGCCTGCTGCACATCACTGACATGAGCTGGGGGCGTATCAGCCATCCCACCGAGATGTTCAGTGTTGGCGACGAGGTTCAGGTCCGAATTCTTAAGTTCGACGCCGAGAGCCAGCGTGTCAGCCTTGGATACAAGCAGCTGCGCGAGGACCCCTGGAACCACGTCGGTGAGCGCTATCCCATCGGTTCTGTGGTCAAGGGCAAGGTCGTGTCCATGCCCGACTACGGCATCTTCGTCGAGCTCGAGCAGGGTATCGAGGGTCTGGTGCACATCTCTGAGATGACGTGGAACAAGCGCGTCAAGCACCCGAGCAAGCTGGTAGAGCTGGGGTCTGAGGTCGAGGCAGTTGTTCTCGACATCGACCTGGAGCAAAACCGTATCAGCCTTGGCATGAAGCAACTCGACGATAACCCCTGGGATGTCGTGGAGCAGAAGTTCCCAGTTGGCTCAATCATTGGTGGCACCGTTCGTAACATCACTGACTTCGGCATCTTCATCGGTATCGAAGATGGCATCGATGGTCTGGTTCACATTTCTGACCTCAGCTGGAGCCAGCGGGTCAAGCATCCGTCGGAGCGCTACAACAAGGGCGATGAGGTTGAGGCTCGCGTGCTCAAGATCGATAAGGTCAACGAGCGGTTCAGCCTGGGCGTCAAGCAACTTACCGATGACCCCTGGGAGTCGGTGGCCGGCAAGTTCTTCCTCAGCCAGGTGGTTGAGGCTGAGATCGTGCACGTCGCTGAGTTTGGCGTCTTCGTCGAGCTCGAGGAAGGCGTCGAAGGCCTGGTCCACGTCAGTCACCTGTCCGGTGATCTTGCCTCTGATGCCTACATCCTGGGCGCTAAGCTCAAGGTCGAGGTCATCTCGGTAGATCCCCATGAGCAGAAGATCGGCCTAGCCGAGCTCGGCGCCGATGACGATGGAGCACCCGTCGAGCAGGCGTCCAGTTCCGCGACGCTGGGTGACACGATGAGCGGAGACATGCTCAAGTCTCTCGGCCTCTCCGCCTCGGGTGAAGAGGCTGCTGCCGAAGAGCCCGCTGCTGAGGAGGCCGCCGTTGAGGCTGCTGCCGAAGAAGAGCCCGCTGCTGAGGAGGCCGCCGTCGAGGCTGCTGTCGAAGAGCCCGCTGCTGAGGAGGTCGCCGTTGAGGCTGCTGCTGAAGAGGCTGCTGCCGAAGAGCCCGCTGCTGAGGAGGCCGCCGTCGAGGTTGCTGCCGAAGAGCCTGCTGCCGAAGAGGCTGCTGCCGAAGAGCCCGCTGCTGAGGAGGCCGCCGTCGAGGCTGCCGCCGAAGAGCCCGCTGCTGAGGAGGCTGCCGAAGAGGAGCCTGCTGCTGCCGAAGAGGCTGAGGCAGAGACCGAGGACAGTACCGAGGAATAGTAGTGCAGGGCGCGAGCGGTCAGCCGCTCGCGCCCGTCTTGCACGTAGGGGGACTGGTCACAGCAAGGGGGAAGCGGTCTGGCTCAGACCAGGTCGCAGAACTTTCCCGGCCAGCACTCAGTAGTTACCTGTCTCAGGGGAGTAGCTCAGTGACCAAGAGTGAGTTGATCAGCGAAGTCGCCGGGCAGATGCGCGACCTTTCCCATAAACAGGTGGAATTGCTTGTGAATACGGTCTTTTGTTCCATGCGTGATGCCCTGGCCGATGGCGACAGGATCGAGATTCGGGGCTTTGGCTCTTTCCAGGTGAGAGAGCGTGCTGCGCGACGCGGTAGAAATCCTCGCACTGGTGAAGAGGTGCTGGTGCAGGCGACGAGAATCCCCTTCTTTCGAGTCGGCAAGGAGCTTCGCGAACGGGTTAACGGGCAATGAATGTGTCTCGCATCGTTAAGCTGATAGCGGCCTTCCTGGTGTTGGCGCCGCTGGGCTTGTTCTACGTGCAGAATGCAGGTACCCGCGTAGACCTGGTCTTCCGATTGCCTGGCATGTCCTGGTATCTGGCAAGGTCTGCTCCTGTCCCTCTACTGCTGGCCATCTTCCTCGCTGCCGGCGCCCTTGCGGCCGCCCTGTGGTTTGGTAGTAAGGCCGTGGCGCGGGGACGAGCCGTTCGAGCCCTCAACCGTCAAGTCTCGGCGCTTGAAGATGATCTGGCGATTGCTCGCCTCGACCGTAGTCCCAAGGCTGAGGTGGAGTCCGCTGATTCTGAGTTGACTGAGACTCCCGACGGCGCAGTCGAAGACGGAATGACCGACTTCGATGAACTCATCTGAGCCCGCCTGAGCCCCACCAGTTTCATGAACAACAAGAAGAGCCTCGTCGTAGGTTTATTCCTCTTGGTCCTTGGTCTTGGTGGGGCCTATGCGAGCTATGACTATGGCAAGCGAGTGGGGCAGACTCAGGGGTATGAGTGGGGCCAGCGTAAAGGTCGCCTCGAGGCCGCCCGGGAGCGTCCGCCCGAGCCTCTCGACCGCAAGCACACCGTAGACCAACTTCAAGCCAGTCCGGCCGTGTCTGGTCTCAGCCTCGAGGAAGGCGAACTGCTCTCTCTCGTTGCGTTGCTCAATCGGGCTCCATCGCCTTGCGGTCGCGATGCTCGTAAGGGGGTCAGTCTGGCTACTGCGCTGGTAGATCCCGAGAGAGCCTGCCCGGCGTTCGCGACCGCTCAGGTGCGTCTGGCCCTTGCTGCGATGCGCACCTTCCCTGACCTTGAAGAGGCTGGGGTGGTGCTCCGGGTCGAGCGCCGCGCCGAGCTCAGCACCGAGGGCCGCCCGGTACGAGGGAACCCTCAAGCGGAGCTGGTGTTGGTGGAGTGGGCAGACTTTCAGTGTCCGTACTGTGTGCGTACTCAGGGCCTGATCGAGGCTCTTCTTGAGCAGCGTGACGATTTCAAGGTGGTCTTCAAGCACTTTCCGCTCTCGTTTCACCCGGCGGCTCTGCCAGCAGCTCTGGCGATGGAAGCCGCGGCTGCTCAGGGGCATGCCTGGGAAATGCACGACGCCTTGTTTGCGCTGGGTAAGAGCATCGGTGATGGCATCGATCCCGATGAGCAGGTGCCAGCGAACGGTCCCGTCCCCTTCGAGGAGCAAGCTAAGTCCCTGGGCCTGGAACTGGAGCGCTTTCGAGTGGACTTTCGTTCCGAGGAGGCACGCGCGCAGATCGATGCGGATCGCGACGAGGCGCTGGCTATTGGGGTGAAAGGTACGCCCAGTTTCTTCATTGACGGCAGGCGCGTCGTTGAGCGTCCGAGCGTCGAGAATTTCTCGAGGCTGTTGGATAAGGCTCTCGGCGAACGCGCTGGACGCTTCTCCTGGGATCTGTCTGAGCCCCGTGAGTGAGCGCTCCGACATCGGCTCGCTGACCGCAGATCGCCTCCTCGCGGCCAGGGTGTTGGTTCGTCAGTTTCGTGAGCCCGGCCGTATCGAGTCCTGGCTGGCCAGCGATCAACCACAGATTGATGTGACCGCTCGCCGCCGAGCCTGGGCTTTGGTCTACGGAGTACTGCGTAACAAGACCCTCTTGGAGCTGCGCATGGGGCCTTACCTCAAGAAGGCCTTCGAGCATCAATCCCGGGAAGTGCAGGTAGTCCTCTTGCTGGGCGCCTATGAGCTCTCCAGCATGGATGCGGTCCCCGATCGGGCTGCGGTTCACCAGGCGGTTGAGCTATGCCGAACTCTCGGTGAGGAGCCGGCGACTGGCTTCGTGAATGCAGTCATGAGGCGCTACGCTCGCAAGGAACAGCCGCCGCCGTTGCCGCTGCGCGACTCTCAGCCCGTGCAGTGGGCTCAGCAGGTTGCCTCGCATCCTGCCTGGCTGGTCGAGCAGATGGTTGCACGGGTTGGCGAGCAGGAGGCGGCGCACTGGTGTGAGGTGAACAATGTCCAGCCCCCTGTCTTCGTGCGCCTGCGAGACCCGGACAGCCCCGCATCAGAGGAACTCGAACTCGAACCGGTTGTCACGGTGCCGGGAGCGCAGCGTCTGGTCTCTACCCAGGGCGCGATACCCTCTCTGCCCGGATTCGAAGAGGGCGCCTTCTGGGTGCAGGATGCGGCCGCTCAGGCGGTGGGTCTCTGCTGGGGCTCCAGCCCGGCATGCGGGTTCTCGATGCCTGTGCCGCTCCTGGTGGGAAGACGATCGCCGCCGCCCTGGCCGTGGGGCCAGAGGGTCGGGTGCTCGCAGTAGATCGGAGCAAGAATCGGCTCAAGCTCCTGGGAGAATCTGTGGACCGCATGAAGATTGGTCATGTCGATGTGCAGGCGCGCAACCTGGTGCGTGAGCCCTGGGGCAGCCGCGATGACGATGAGCTCTTCGACGCGGTCCTTCTCGACGCGCCATGCAGCGCTCTGGGCGTCATCCGTCGGCACCCCGATGTGCGCTGGAGCAGGCAGCCAAGAGCGCTGGAGCAGTATCACACCACCCAGAGCGAGCTGCTCCGATCGGTGGCCCCGGCCGTGGCCCCGAACGGCGCGCTGGTCTACTCTGTGTGCTCCTTTGCCGAATTGGAGACGGACGCAGTGGTGGCTAGATTTCTTTCTGAAGAGGATGCCTTCAGCCTCGCTGATCCGCGCGCTGTCTTGCCGTCAGCTGTGGAGCCTCTTCTCGACGGATCCGTCCTCAGGACCTATCCCCATCGGCATGACATGGACGCGTTCTATGCGGCGCGCTTGGAGCGAACTCGATGATTGTTCCCTTACGAGGAGCTGCTCAGGCGATGTCCGTGGTGTACGGGCTCGAGGAACTGATAGCGGCCCACAAAGATCTCAATTGCACGCTGGAGGAAGCCTGGGGCGGGCTACTGACCGTGCTCACCGAGCGCTGGCCGGACTGGCCGATCGAGGTCTGGGCCCGCTTGCTGGAGCAGGAGGAGGACGGGAAGCCGAAGTGGTACCTGCAGTTCCTCGTCTCCTTCGCCGGAGAGCAGGCAGACAATCGTGATGTGGCGGCGATGACCGAGTTCTTGCTGCGTGGCCTTAGCCGCTGTCTGGGGAAGGATGCGCAGATCAATCGGTGTCCTATCTCCCCTGATTGCAAGCCTCTTTGGGCGATTGATGACACTCGGGTCTTACGCCTGCTTGTGCCCGAGCACACCATCGACGGGGCTGTCTTCATGCTGGGGCATTACGCGGGTGAGCCCGCCTATTTCGCGGCTTCGGTTTCTGCCTGGCCCCTGGCGAACTCAGATGTGAGCATCGCCCTGTCCGAGGCGGACACGGCCTGGGCCTTCGACGGCTGGGAAGCGATTACCGGCTGAAGCTACGCTGGAAGCGTTGCCAGTCATCTCCGGCCAGGAGAGTCGGAGGGCAGAAGCGCCCCTCCTCGACGAGCAGTCTACCTTCGGCATCGGCACTGGGCGGCCGACACGCGAGCAGGAGCCCAGGCAGAAGCTTGCTCCGCTCCGCAAGTGTGAGCCCGATCTCTTCGCCGAAGAGCAGCTGGAGTCCGTGAGCAGGAAAGTCTGTGGTCTCGCCCTCGGGTACGACGGCCGGCCCATCGGTGATCTGCTGTACATCGAGTTCCGAACCATTCCAGGTGGCGTAGCTTAGCGCTGGTCGGTAGCAAGAACTCCAGATCCGACGTCCGGTGGAGAAGACGCTGTAGGCTCCCATTTCGTGTTCACCAACGCGCTGACTGAGCGTCGCGACCGGCCCGGTGATGTTAGAGAGCGCCAGCGCAACGGCATCTGAGGGGAGGTGGCCGAATTGTTGCCAGCCCTCTTTGGCGACGAGCTCGGGAAAGCCCAGCTTGTCGCGCAGGGCGAGCTCGCTGAGGGTGGTGAGGATGCCATCCTCCTCGGAGACACCCAGGTGGATGGCGCGGACTGTTCCAGCCAGGGGGTCTGGGCTGCGGCTTGCGGCGAGACGGTTGACCCGAATCGGAGCCGAGAAGTGCAGAGCGAGGCTTGCGTCTGGTCGAAGGTGACCACCGAGCAGTTCCATAACAATCTGGCACAGTGACGAGGCTTTCACCTCGGGCCCTCGGTAGACGATGATGGTGTCGCTGGTCTGCATTTAGAGACATTGTAACCGTCTTGCGCCAGATGTGGCGCTTCTTCCCATCGCGTGTGTACGTTGATTGGGCACCGAGGCCGCGCTAGGCTCGCGCCTCGATGGCTGCCTCGGCTCCCGGCCCCCGCTCTCTTCGCTTCGC
>CAZEIY010000064.1:0-9200 GCA_964512375.1 uncultured Rickettsiales bacterium
TTGTACGGGTTTCGTGCATGGCCAACGCTGATGCTGTCAGCCAGTGTCTCTGCAGGGCCAGGCTGCCAGGGGCTACCGCTGTTCGCAGCCTCCACCAGAGGCGCCGCTCCTTGCGCCTGGACCCCGAGCACCCGCGGCATTTTGGGGATGAGCCCAGCCCGACAGGCTTCCTCGAGACCTTTGACTGCACCGGCGATGGTACAGCCGTCACCTACGGTCAAGACGACCCAGTCCGTCATAGAGTCCCCCAGTTGTTCTGCGAGCTCCAGCCCTACCGTCTTCTTTCCTTCGACGAGATAGGGGTTGATGGCGCAGTTGCGGTTGAACCAAGGTCTGCTCGCGGCGACTTCGGCACACAACTCCCAGGTGCGGTCGTAGTCCGCATCAACGCGGAAGACCTGAGCACCGAAAATTCGCAACTGCGCGATCTTCGGCTCTGGGGCCCGCCGGGGAACGAAGATTGTCGCAGGTAGTCCGACGGATGCTGCATGGGCGGCCAGGGAGGACGCGGCGTTGCCAGTCGATGCGCAGACGATTCGCTGTGCCCCGCTCGCCATGGCCAGCATCACCGCCATGGCGCTGGGTCGGTCCTTGAGGCTTGCACTTGGACCGCGCCCGTCATCCTTGACCACAACGCGCGCGATCCCGAGTTCCTGGGCGAGTCGCGCAGCCTCGTAGATAGGGGTCCAGCCGGTATGCAGCGGAGGCAGCACGGCGCCGGTGGGGATGGGAAGGACCTCGCGGTAGCGCCACATGTCGAAGGGGCGCTGTGCCAGACCGGCGGCGAGCTTCTCGTACGCATTGCTCTTGTAGACGACGTCCATGCGGTACTCGGGCGCGCAGTCCGGACAGGACCACTGCCAGAAGTCGCAGCTGGTGAAGCCGCACCCGCAGCAGCGAAGGGCCTCTACGTTGTTAGGCAAATCCAAGCTCATGTCGCCCTTCTCTCCATTGACCACGTCCGGCGTTTGTGGCTCATGTTGCTACGAAGCAAGGTGCCTGGGTGCCTAGGCCGCGCCGGTGACTCGCAGTATGATGCAACGAACCGCACTTGGAGGCGAACTTGTCGACTATCTCCTTCTCGCTGAACGGCGAGCGTACTTCCTTCCAATCAGACCCTGATCTCACTGCCCTTGGCGCTCTTCGCGACCGACTCGGTGTGCTCTCAGCGAAGGATGGTTGCGCACCTCAGGGACAGTGTGGCTGTTGCACCGTGATGTGGAACGGCCGACCGACTCTCAGCTGTCTTCGTAGCGCCGACGACCTGGAGGGCGCTGAGATAGTAAGCCTTGAGGGCTTCACCGAGCGAGAGCGAGATGTTCTGGCAAAGAGCTTCGTTGAGGTTGCCGGACTTCAGTGCGGTTACTGTATCCCCGGCATCGCGGTCCGCGCGAAAGCCATTCTCGATAAGGACCCCGCCGCAGACGATGAGAAGATCCGCAAGTCATTGAACGCGCACCTGTGCCGCTGTACGGGCTACGTGAAGATTGTCGATGCCGTCCAAGAGGCCTCTCGTCACTGGACCGCTGGCAGCAGCCCAGATCTACATTCCAATGATGGAAAGATCGGTCAGTCGCTGGATCGCTACGACGGCCTCGCCTGTGTCATGGGAGATCGCCCCTATGTGGACGATCTGCGCATGGATGGGCTCCTTCAGGGGGCTGTGCGCCTCGCAGACCATCCGCGAGCGAAGGTCCTCAGCATCGACATCAGTGCTGCGCAGGCTATGGCTGGGGTGCACACCGTGGTCACCGCAGCGGATATTCCGGGAGATCGCTGGGTGGGTCTTATCGAGAAAGACTGGCCGGTGTTCGTCGCTCCGGGTGAAGTGGTGCACTGTCTTGGCTCCACTCTCGCAGCGGTTGCTGCTGACACGCGCGAGATCGCCCGCCGCGCCGCTCAGGCCATTGAGGTCGAATACGAGGTGTTGAAGCCCATCACTGGACCGCGCGAGGGTATGGCGGAGGCTGCGGCTCAGGTGCACGCGGGTCGTCCCAACCATGTGCGTACCAGCGAGGTGAAGCGTGGGAATGTAGATGCAGCCATTGCCGCGTCGAAGCATGTCCTCAGCGAGACGTTCTACAGTCAGCGAATTGAGCATGCCTACCTGGAACCTGAGTCTTGCCTTGCTTTGCCATCAGGGGATGGTGGGGTCCGAGTGCATACTCAGGGACAGGGGGTACACGATGATCAGCGGCAGATCGCCGCGGTATTGGGGCTCGAACTCGACCAGGTCTACGTTCAACTTGAAGCGAACGGGGGTGCTTTTGGAGGCAAAGAGGACCTGTGCGTGCAGGCCCACGCGGCTGTGCTGGCGATGAAGCTGGGCTGTCCAGTGAAGGTCACCATATCCCGGGATCAGAGCATGCTCATGAGTCCCAAGCGGCATCCCATTGAGATGGAGTACACAGTTGGCTGTGACGAGCACGGCAAGCTCACAGCGGTCCGGGCTCGCATGTTCGGTGACACGGGCGGCTACCTCTCGGTGGGTGACAAGGTGCTGGAGCGTGCAGCTGGCCATTCCTGCGGGCCCTATTATGTTCCGGCGGTCGATGTTGAGGCGTACACCGTCTACACCAATAATCCGACGTCGGGTGCTTTCCGTGGTTTCGGTGCGAATCAGGCTGCTTTCGCGATCGGCGGCATGATGGATCGGCTCGCTGATCTCGTTGGGATCGATGGCTACGACATCCGGGACCGCAATCTACTTGAGGTTGGGCAACCCTTTGCCACCGGTCAGTTGATGGATGAGGGACTTGGTGTCCGTCAGTGTCTCGAGGCCGTGAAGGACGTCTACAAGTCTGCGCGCTACGCGGGGGTCTCATGTGGCATCAAGAACACCGGGATTGGCAACGGCATGCCAGACATCGGCAGAGCCCGCATTCAGGTTGATTCCGTAGACCAGGTAACGCTGCATACCGGCTACACCGAGATGGGCCAGGGTCTCTACACGATCTTGCGCCAGGTGGTAGCTCACGAGACCTCTATCCCCCCCGAGAACATTATGGTGCAGGTGAGCACGGAGTACGCCGTGGAGTGTGGAATGACCACTGCGTCCCGAGCAACCATGCTTGGAAGTGAGGCCACGAGGCGCGCTTGTGTAGCCATCAACGAGGAACTGCATAGCGGAGTGCCCCTGGCAGACCTTGTCGGCCAGGGCTTTCACGGTGAGTTCATCTGTGATTTCACCACCAAGCCAGGCAAGGGTGGTGACAATCCCATCACCCACGTCACGTTCGGCTATGCGGCGCAGGTCGTGGTACTGGACGATGATGGCAAGCTGAGCCGGGTCGTAGCCTGTCACGATGTCGGTCGCATCATGAATCAGGCACTGTGCGAGGGTCAGATTGAGGGTGCCCTGCACATGGGCTTGGGCTACGCGCTGTGTGAGGACATGCGTTGCGAGAATGGTGTTCCAGAGTCCACGAAACTAGGTGATCTGCACATTCTCAAGGCGAAGCACATGCCCGAGATCGAGGTGAAGCTCATTGAGGTACCTGATCCCCACACGGAGTACGGTGCCAAGGGAGTCGGCGAGATTGGTCTGGTGCCAACGGCACCGGCGGTCGCGGCGGCCCTGCATGCCTATGATGGCATTCGAAGGCATTCGCTACCTATGCGTGGCTCCGCTGCAGCGAGAGCGGCGATGCCCAGGTCAGCGCGTGAAGATGATCACGCTTGAGTCTGAAAAAGCGACGGTAATGACGCGCTGAGAGTGAGTTGTGTGAGCGATAGCAAGAGTAAAGAGAAGGCATCGGATCTTGGAGATCTCAGCGTCATCGCTTGTGGTGGTAATGCGCTTATCGATCCTTCTTTGCCACCGACGGTCGAGAACCAGTTCGCCGTCACTTCCCGGGCGATGTCCCCTGTGGCCGATCTCATTGTGCGTGGTGAGCGACTCGTACTCACGCATGGCAACGGGCCTCAGGTGGGTTTCATGCAGCTGCGTTCTGAGTTGGCGAGTGACGAGATTCATGAGGTTCCTCTCGACTCACTGGTGGCGGATACGCAGGGCGCTATCGGCTACATGATCCAGCGGGCGTTGCGCGAAGAACTACGAAGTCGTGACGTGAGCGCGGAAGTGCTGAGTGTGGTCACCGAGGTGCTTGTGGATCGTAACGACCGCGCCTTTGAAGAGCCGACGAAGCCTATTGGTCGCTTCTACGACGCTGAGGAAGCCGAGCAACTGACGAACAGTCGCGGCTGGGACATGGTTGAGGATTCCTTTCGCGGCTATCGCAGAGTCGTCTCGTCCCCGTCCCCTGTGAGAGTCGTACAGCTACCTACGATTCGTCGTCTCGTCGACGATGGAGTCATTGTCGTTGCCTGTGGGGGCGGTGGAATCCCGGTTCATCGCACTACCGACGGGCGGATAGAGGGTCTCGAGGCGGTGGTCGACAAAGACCGGGCCAGCGCATTGCTGGCGGTGCGTCTGGGAGCACGCCGCCTGGTGATCACGACCGAGGTGGACTGTGTCTACCGTGATTTTCGCAAGCCAACCCAGCAGTGCCTGCTCCGGACCAATATTGATGAAGTCCGCGAACTTGCGAAAGAAGGGCAGTTTCCTCCCGGGAGCATGCGACCAAAAATCGAGGCTGCGATATTCTTCTTACGCCGAGGAGGCCATGAGGTGATTATCTGTCGCCCTGAGAGCCTCCTGGACGCATTCGCCGGCAAGGCAGGAACCAGGATCTACGAGGAGTAGGGATGACAAGTAAATCAGTTGCGCTGCCTACGCTGAGCGCAGCCGCGGTTGAAGCGCTACGTGGCCGATCAATGTATTGCACTACCGATTGGTCTGCTTCTGAGCTGGAGGCTCTCCTTAGCGTTGCCGAGGCCTTCGAGGCATTGGACCGTGCTGGACGAAAAGCCGAACTGCTTCGCGCTGAGCTCGCCTACGCTCTCTTTTTCGACCAGAGCACCCGCACCAAGTCCGCATGGGCTGGTGCCGCTTCGAGGCTCGGGATGCAGCCGGTGATCGTCGACGGATCGTCCACTCAACTCAGTCATGGCGAGACCGCGGCGGAGACGGGCGCGATGCTCGGCATGAACGCACACGCTTTGGGCATCCGGCACGACCTGATCCTGGGAGAGGGCAACTCACTCATGCGGGACATGGGGAGTGGCATCGAGTCCTACCTCCGCGACACCGAAGACCCTCGCAGTGTGCCGATTGTGAATCTCCAGTGCGATGTTGATCATCCAACTCAGACTCTTGCTGACGCGTGTTGGTTGCGTGAGCGTTTCCCCGAGGGGCTGAAGGGGCGGAAGATCGCCATCAGCTGGGCCTACTCGCCTAGCTACGCGAAGCCGCTCTCTGTACCGCAGGGGTTGGCCATGTTGCTGCCCCGTCTGGGCGCTGAGGTTGTACTTGCACACCCGCCCGGCTACGAGCTGCTGCAGCCCTGCCTGGACGCTGCGGCCGACGGTGCTCGAGAAGGGGGGGGCTCTTTCGAAGTGGTCGATTCGATGGACGCGGCTTTTGCGGACGCCGATGTGGTGTATCCCAAGAGTTGGGGCCCCCACCAGATTATGCTGAGCCGGGTGGACGCCAACCGCCTTGGGGACCATGTCGAGATGGCGCGTCTCGAACAGCAGGCGCTGACTCAGAATGCGCAACACACCCACTGGATCTGTGACGAACGGGCCATGGCCCTAACACGTGCTGGTGACGCGCTGTACATGCACTGTCTACCCGCAGACATTGGTGATGAAGTCTCACCAGGCGTCATGGCGAAAGCTCGGGTGGATGTTGCACGCGAGGCGAACAAGAAGGTCTACGTGATCATGGCGATGTTGGCCTCAGCCAAGGTCTCGGGCCTCGCCGAAAGACTCCAGGAACTCGCTCGTTGAGTCTTATTGCTCCTCCGTTGTCCCCGAACAGATGAAAAGGAACCTCATGTCATCATTGGATCAGAGAATTGCCGAACTCGCTCTCAAGTACCGCCCGCTCGCAGCGGAGATTCTTGCTGAGGCAGTTCGTATCCCCGCAGATTTCGTCGACCAGAGAGCTGAGGATGGTGGCGATCCTTCCTGTGGGCTGAGCAATCACGAAGGTCCCAGGCTTGAGTACATGCGCAAAGTCATCATCGAGCACGATTGCGTTGCCGATCCTGCAGACGTTGGCTTCGATGAGTTTGGCAACCTGGCCTGGACGGTCACAGATTCAACGGACCCTACGCCCATGAGTGAGCGCCGTGTCATCTACTTCGATGGACACACGGACACCGTCAAGGCCCTCCGCGAACAATGGACGGAGAAGATCGGTGATGGCATGGACTCCTACGACGGGCTCACGGATTCTGCATCCATCGATCGCAGCTTTCTTCGCCGTGAGCTGGGACACCTCCCGCCCGACGACGAGTGGCAGCATGTGTTGTTTGGACGCGGCTCAGCCGATCAGTTGGGTGGCGTCGTTGCCCAGATTGTGGCGACCAAGATACTGATTGAGTTGTGTGCAGAGGGCGCTTTGCGTGGTGTGATCGTGCGCTCGTATGCGACGGTGGCTGAGGAGGACAATGACGGTGGTGGGCCGATGTTTATGGCTCGCAAGGTGTGGCCCTCGGGTGGAGCGGAGCACATTCCGGACGTGGTCATCCTGACCGAGGGTACCGGTGATGCACAGAAGGGCGCGCTGGGGATCTACCGTGGACAGCGCGGGCGGATGCAGATCGAGTTGAAGATTACGGGGAGGTCCTGTCACGGCTCGATGCCCTGGGAGGGGCTCAATCCCCTGGAGTTTGGCGGCGCAATCGTCTCTGAAGCGGCGGCTCGCTACGACGCCCGGGACGGATTTCTCGACCACGAGTTCCTGGGCCATGGGACTCGGACGGCTTCATGGGCGCGTCTTGAGACTCCCAGTGACTGCGCTGTTCCTGATAAGTTCACGGTTCGCTTCGATCGTCGGCTTACCTTTGGTGAGAGTGCGAGTCAGGCCCTTGCCGATGTGGAGGCTCTGGATGGCGTCGCAAGGGCGCGTGAGGCTGGGCTCACGGTAGAGGTGAGCATCCCTGAGTATTCCGAACCGACCTGGCGCGGCTATGTGCCCGGCAATCCCCAGGTCTATCCCGGTTGGATGACGCCTGAGGACCATCCTGCGATTCAGGCAGCCGTCGATGCATACGGTCGGGTTGTCTCTCCGCACGTGAATGAAGAGTCCGCGGATGGTGGCTCGTTGAGCAAGACGTGCCGGGTAGATCGCTGGATCTTCTCAACGGACGGGGTTGGTTTTCCGATCCCCAGTGACGACACTACCGTTCCGGTCCCCGACACCAAACGCTGGGTTGACTCAGGTCCGGTCCGCTATCCGGCTATGTTTGGCTGCGGTCCGGGGATTGAGCAGAACACCCACAAGATAGGAGAGTGTGTGGATTTGCGGGAACTGCAGCACGCTATCGCGATGCTCTCACGCTTCCCAAGCTTGTTCGCAAACAGCTATTGAAAGGCAGAGTAGGTGGCGAGCGACGGTCTTTGTCGCTTCATAAGACCCTCAGCCTCGCATTCGATCCCAGAGAGCTCTAGCTTCACGCTGTGCTAGCTGATCCAGTTCACCGGCGTCGATACCGCACGGCATACGCTCTCGGAGTCGCCACTGTCCGGCGACCAGTACGTCTCGAACTGCGGATGGGCTGAGCCGAAAGATAAATGCAGCGGCCAGGTTGTCCGCATCCAAGGCCGGACCTGGAATGGGGTCGAGAACCGTGAGGTCCGCCTCACAGCCAGCTTCAATGCGGCCTAATCGCACGCCGAGGGCCTCCCCTGCCAGTGCAGCCCCGTCACTCAGCACACTCAACCATCGGTTGGGAGTCCAGGGGACCTTTGCCTCCTGAGCCTTGAACCAGCCGGTCTGCAGTTCGGAGAACAGGTCGGAGCCGATGCCATCGGTCCCGAGTGCGACTCGTGAAGGAAAGTTGGCAACATCCGCGTAGCCCACCGAATTGTTCTGGTTGCTGCGTGGCTGGTGGGTGATCCAGATCCCTGCATCGGAGACAGCGCGGAGTTCTGCAGCGTCGAGGTGTACGCAGTGGGCAAAGATGCTGCCGGGGATCAGCGCTCCAAGACGGTCCATGCGACTGACGAGCCCCTCGCCCGTTGTGGCGGCATCGTCAACGGCCTCTGCGACGTGAATGTGCAGCCCGACGCCAGCCTCCCGTGCCAGCCCTGCGCAGGCAGCGACGGTCTCATCGCTGAGGGTGAAGTTAGCGTGAGCACCAATCATCACGCCTCGCATCCCGCCACCGTCGCTCCCGAGCAGTCCGTGGTGGGCTTGGAGCCCGGCCCGGCTTTCCTCCATGCCACCGCGATCACTCACCTCGTAGCAGAGAATCCGGCGAAGCCCGATAGCATCCAGGGCGCCATCAAGGCACTCCAGGCTCCCGTTGATAAAGGATGGAGAGGCGTGGTGGTCGATGACGGTCGTGACGCCAGCGCGTAACGCCTGGACGGAACCGACCAGCGCAGAGACCTCCACGCTGCTCCGATCGAGGGCACGATCCAGGCGCCACCAGACCTGCTCGAGCATGCGAGTGAAGTTGGTCGGGGTCTCGTTCGGCATGGGCATGCCGCAGGCGAGCGCGGAGTACAGGTGGTGATGGGCAACACAGAGCCCCGGTATGAGCCATCGGCCACCAAGGTCGTGACAGATCTCTCCCGATTCGGTGGTGAGTCTGCTGCCGATTTCGGTGATGGACGAGCCCGTGATCCGCACATCAGCGCGCTCGACCCGAGGTGGGTCCAGATGCAACAGCACGCAGTTTGTGAGCAGCATGAGTGACTCAACCGCCGCCGCGTGTGGCAAGGGTCTGACGGTCGAAGTCATGGGCTAGCTGGGCCTGCTCTGCCCAGAAGTCGGGGGCCCAAAGCGCGTTCAATTCCTCGATGCCCTTCCCCTGCTGCTCCACCCAGGTGAAGTACTTTTGGTTGTGCCACCGGAGCTGCACTTCCTCACTGCCGTCGAGAACCCAGGAGTCATCCCTCTCGTGAAACAACGAGATGCGTCGGGTCGCCACGTCGGGACTCATCGGTCCGCAGTTGCTATCGAGGCGTCGAAGAACCGATGGGTATCGGTCGAAGCCATCCGTTGCGACGGTAAAGACTCGATCGCCGGCGCCAAAGCCGTAGTGACGTGCCGTCTTGATTGAGGCGAGTATGTTGCACACGCCGCTCACGCCAAACACTCCATCGAGACTATCGAGGAAATC
>CAZEIY010000064.1:9210-13473 GCA_964512375.1 uncultured Rickettsiales bacterium
CCGATGTGAGCCCAAGCTCACGCCGTAGCGTCTCTCTCCCCTCCTGGAGGAGCTGCAGACCTTCCAGACAACTCTGGTCATCAACGCAGACCAGCAGGTCCATGTTTCGGACATTGTGAATCCAGGTGACGTGCTTGTCCCCGATACCTTCAATTGCGTGAGCCCCGAAACCTACGTTGTAGAGGGTAGGGCATTGAATTGGCTCCACACCGACTACTCGACAGTTGGGGAATTCCGCCTTGATTCGGTCGCCAGCAGCAATGGTTCCCGCACTACCCATCGCTGAGACGAAGGCTGAAATTCCCGAGCCGTGAGTTCGCAGCTCACGGCTCAACTCTACAGCGCTCCCACCAGTGACGTGGTAGTGAAAACGATAGTTCCCGAAGTCCGCAAATTGGTTGAGGATCTGGTTGTTCGGGTCCGTTCTGAGTTCTGCTACCTTGTCGTAGATCTCCTTTACGTTCGACTCCGACCCTGGGGTTGCGATGTAGTCCGCGCCGTATCCTTGAATCTTGTCGAAACGTTCTTGACTCATTTCTTCGGGCAATACCACCAGGGAGCGGAATCCAAGCCTCGGGCCAACCCAAGCTCCGCCGATGCCGTAGTTCCCTGTGGAAGGGAAGACAAGAGTGCTTCCATCTACTGTCACCTCTTCCGTGAGGATGCCCTCACGGAGACAGCTGTAAGCAGGGCCCACCTTGTGACTTCCGCTCGGAAAGAGTCTTCCGCTCATCACCACAATGTCTGCATCGATTCCCGTGAGTTCCTTCGGCAAGACTCGGTGCTCGATGTGACCTTCCGGCCTTCTCCAACTCATGTTGAATAGATGAATCGGGTCGAGTGGATCGGAGCATGATCGCGCCAGATCTTGAATCTCGGTGGGCTGACTGCTTGGGTGCAGTAGCTCTTCAAGGGTGGGCAGGACGGGCAGGCTCATCATTTCTCCTAAATAAAAACGGCGCCAGCGTCGGGTGGAGGGGGGAGCCAGAGGGAAGTGCCTGAGGCGGAGAGTGCTGAGAGGTACAAACGCATCGTGATGATGTCCGCCAGTTCAATCTCTCCCTGGCCCCGAGTAGCAGTAGGAAGGTCGGCCTTGAGCTCGATGATGCCCTGGTCGCTCTCAAATCGGGCAGTGCCATCCTCTCGCGTTACGTACCGCAGAACTAGTCCATCACGCCTCCAGCAAATGCTGTTGCGGTCGGGAGAGACCAGGAAGCCGTCTCGCTTGGGGTGGTCGTTGAAGGAGTCAAGGCTCAGAAAGACGGTTGGCTTGACGATATAGGGGCCGCCGTCTTCAGGGCACCAGGTGTCGCACTCGCCGCAGAGATTGCAGAGGTCTCCGGTGTTGCCGATCTGGTGCTTCTTTTCGACGATGAGCCGACGTCCTGGCTGGATATCCCAGGAGCCGTCAGTCCAGCGAAGTCGACCGCCGTCGTGTTCACCGAGAGGTAGAGGGATGGTGAAGTTCGCAGCATTTGGGCACACGGGCACGCACTTGTCGCAGGTAATGCAGTCCAGGAGGTCCAGGCTTGATCCGATCTTATTGGGCGGCTTGACGTTCTTTGCCCGGCTATAGCGTGGATCGTCGAGGACGTTCTCCTGGAGTTCCCTCAGATTCCTCGCTGCCTGCTCATGGATGTCACCATTGTCCCGGCTGATGAAGGCGTCGAGGTCAGTGCTTCCAGCTGCTTTCATTTGTTTCTCAAGACTGCGTAATTGCCGGGTGAGGCGTGCGTATCCTCGTCCCTTGAGCAGGTCAGAACAACTGGTGACAGGCATTAAGCCACCAGCGATCGCCTCGTGCAGATTCTTCGAGTCGATGCCGGCAGAGAAGGTGATCGGCAGGTCATTGCGGACGGTATCGCGGAATTCGGCGGCCAGTGTGGTGGATAGCGCGAACAGGGGAGGTCCGCTGAGGTAACAATTCTGGTCCCCGAAGGGAGCCTCTTCACTCCGGCAGATCAGCGTGTTGGAGAACTTCACTCCGAAGCCTAGCTCTGAGGTGGCTGCCTGGGCCTCAAGGCGGGGGAGCATGTCCATGAGTTGGCCCCACTGCAGGTCGTTCTCGAAGTCCTGGGCATCCAGTCGGACATGGTCGTAGCCCATGTGGTCGAGCATCTTGCGGACCCGGTTATGGCCGAGCAGGGTCGGGTTAAGCTTGATGACCGTGTGATAGCCCCAGTTCAGAAGCTGGGTGGCGATAGCCTCAATTTCGTGCGCAGGACAGCCATGGAACGTAGAGATTGTGACTGTGTCGCACACGCAGGGGGGGCAGGGGATATCTGCCCAGTGTCGCAGTGCTGCCGGCAACTGAGACCGCAGTCCGGCGAGGAGGCCGCTGGCATCGCGGAGCGTATCCATATAGCGCCGTACGGGCTCACTACGAATACCTTCGAGGTCGTAGCCCACGCTGAGGTCGAAGATACAGTCGACCCCTGGCCAGAGTCCCGGGCCATGTTCGCTAGCCAGGACGTGAATGAGGAACCAGCCGGTGACGTACTCAACCGCTGACTGTGGGATTCGGAGTTCCTGGGACCACTCTACGTTGTAGCCGATATGCGGAACATGAATGCAGGGCCTGGGAATCACCAACTCGTCGTCAATCTGGACGGTCTTGAGCTCCATGAACCGTCCACCGGCTAGCCAGGATAGGACGAGGTTGTGCGCCAACTGGGTGTGTGGACCTGCTGCTGGGCCAACCGGCGTTGCGATGGGTTTGCCGAAGTGTCTCCTCGAGAGATCGCGTTGAGGATCCGCTACCCACCAGTCTCGCCTTGGTAGGTAAAAGATCGACTCTCCAGCGGTCATCTCGTTGTGGAGACGATCTGCCAGGGTTGAGAGGGGTAGGGGATAGAGGTCTGGTGTGGGCATGAGATTGTGCAGGTAGCGACCCATTATCACTCAATTGTGTCCCCAGGTGGTGACTTGAGGTCGTAGCTGTCGGTGACTTGGCTATTGCTGGTGGTCGACTCAGTAGTCCCGCTGGCCTATTGTTGTCGCGTTCGGCGCCGGATTGAGGTGCTCGAGCTCAAACAAGGGAGGCTGAGATGAGGCTGAGACTGTCGATCGCCCTGGTAGCGGTGCTGGGATTCTCATTGGGGGCCTGTTCCGGCTCCCAAGAAACGACTTCAGGTGTTGAGGACAAGACGGCCTCAGTCGGCTCGGAGGCGCCTGGAGGCGTGACGACTCAGGGGACGGGGGAACCCGCAACGGAAGCAGATGCGGCGCCGGTGCCTGTGGAGCCTGCGGTCGCGAAGGATGCGCTCCAGTTCGAAGTGGTCGGCTTCGAGAATGGAGGCACGATTCCGGATTCGATGGCCTTCTGTGTTCCAGCGGCGACCGGAAACGTCACCTTTGGTTCCAACACGAACCCGGAGCTCAAGTGGTCGCAAGTCCCTGAGGGCACCAAGTCCTTTGCGATTATCTCCCACGACAGCGAGGCTCCTACCGTAGGTGATGACGTCAACAAGGAGGGAAAGAGCATCTCCAAGGCCCTCAAGCGCTCCGACTTCTATCACTGGGTCATGGCGGACATGACACCAGGCCTGCGTGGTCTGTCAGCGGGTCAGGACTCGAAGAAGGTGACCACTGGTGGCAAGGCCCCCGGACCGACGGATTATGGTGCTCGTGGCATCAACGATTACACGAGTTGGTTCTCGGCAGACGAGAAAATGCGCGGTGAGTATGGAGGCTACGATGGACCCTGCCCTCCCTGGAACGACGAACGGATGCACATTTATCACTTCACTCTGTACGCGCTCTCGGTTGATAGCCTCAAGATGGACGGTAGCTTTAACGGAGCCCAATTGATGGCTGCGATGGAGGGGAAGATCCTCGATCAGGCTACCTGGAGTGGTACCTACAGCCTCAACAAGGCGCTACGTGGAGGCGGGGCTGCTCCTGAGGCCGCTGCTGCGCCTGAGGCGAAGTAGACGGGGGTTCGCCCGGAGGGAGGACGCTCTCCCGGGGAGGCTTACGACAGGAGAATCACGAGCAGTACGGTCCCCACCGCAAAGGCGCTCAGCAGCGATAAGCAGCCTAGAGGGCCCTTGTTGCCGGTGTCGTAGCTACGTGATGAATCGCTGGCATACGAATTCTGCGCTCCTGCCCACTGGCTGGACGGATCTGCTGCCTGTGTGGGAGCAGGGCGTGAGGTAGCGGGCTCAGGCGAGACCGGTTCCGGTGCGGCCTTCTTGGGGGCTGCCTCTTTCGGCGCGGCCTTCTTCGGCGCGGCCTTCTTCGGCGCGGCCTTCTTCGGCGCGG
>CAZEIY010000064.1:13573-14850 GCA_964512375.1 uncultured Rickettsiales bacterium
CCTTCTTCGGCGCGGCCTTCTTCGCGGCGGCCTTCTTCGGCGCGGCCTTCTTCGCTGCGACCTTCTTCGAAGTCGCCTTCTTCGTATCCGTCATGTCCACTCCTCCGGGGCGGCAGCCATCGCCGTGATGACGGCCGCATCCGTGTTCCTCAAGTGTTGTCGAACCGCCTGCCGGGCCTCCTCCGCCCGCCCCTCCTCCACCGCCTCGACCCCCTCCCCGAGCGACACGCCGGCGTCCACCCGGATGCGGCCGGCACCCCCATCGCCACCACTCCCCCGGTTGGCCACGTGGGCCGCGCCGGTACCGCCGACGGCACGCACCGCGCCGCCGTGGAACAGGGCGATGACCTCGAGGCGGACGCTCCCGCCCGACCCGCCGCCGCCACCGCCGACGTAGCTGCCTCCCACGCCCGCGGTGCCGTCAGTGCCGTTGACCACGATCTCGCCGTCGATGTGGATCTCGCCCGCCCGGATCCAGAGCGCTCCCCCGCCCGCGCCGCCCGCGCCGCCGACCCCTGCCGCGCCGCCGTCGTAGTTGTTGCCGCCGGCCCCTCCGCCGCTGCCCATCAGGCCCGGTGGTTCGAGCTCGGCCGGTCCGTTGACCCCGCCTCCTGCGCTCATCCGCGCGGGCGGCTGGCCGATGCGGATCGACGACTGGCTGTTGCGGTCCCAGACGCTGTAGTTGCGGTTGTCCGCGCCGCAGCGGTCGCCGTCAGCCCCCGCCGCGCCGAAGCCGCCCCCGCCACCCGAGCCCACCTGCTGCTGGGGCGCCGCCCAGCCACCTCCGCCGCCGCCGGGGCCCTCGCCGTGCAGCCCCGTGCTGCCGCCGCCGTTGGTCCACTGGTTGGCGTAGGCGACGTTGCGCTTGGGGTTGGCGTCCCCGCCGCGCAGCCCGGCGCCGGACAGGTCGATCCGCCCGCCGGCCTCGATCACCAGGCGCCCCTGAACTTGCAGGTTCAGCCGGCCCCCGTCCTCGCCGTCCCATGGGGCGACCGACAGCACTCCGCCAGGCCGCACCGTGATGTTCTCGTATTGCCAGGCCCTGGCGGCCTCGAGCTCCAGGACGCCATCGACCACGAGGTCGCCGTCTCGGCCGTCGCCAATCGCGACGCCGGGTCCCTCCGCCTCCGGGCAATCGACGACGGGATGCTCCTCGCCCTCGCCCTCGCCCTCGCCCTCGCCCTCGCCCTCGCCCTCTTCGCCTTCGCCTTCTTCGCCCTCGCCCTCGCCCTCCTCGCCCTCCTCGCCCTCCTCGTCGTCCTCCCCGTCCATCGCGT
>CAZEIY010000065.1:0-2723 GCA_964512375.1 uncultured Rickettsiales bacterium
GACATTGTTGCTGTTCGGTTGGCGCAGCTAGTTGCTGAGGCGGTTGTTGGCAGTACAGCGTCCCAACAAGAGAGTGGGCGCTGCGTCGATGTTGCTGATGATGAGATCTGTGACACCGTTGTCGTCCAGATCCGCTATAGCGACGCCGCGTGCGTTGCCGGTGGGGGGCACGGGGAAGGCGTCCTCGAGGAGGGTGAAGCTGGTGCTTCCATCAGCGCTCGGCTGGGCGTGGAGGATCCGATCGGGCTGCGCCATAGCCCAGGGTTCTTCCGGGTCTTCAGGTGGCTGGGGCTGGTAGGGACCAAAGGTAAGGAAGACATCGCGCCTCGTGTCGCCGTCGACGTCGAGGTCGACGACGCTCCAGCTCACATCTGAGTTCTGGTCTTCGACTCCGGTCAGCCAGGCCTCACCGACATCGACCCACTGCCAGGACTCAAGTCCGCGAAGCACCCGATTCTTGCCGATGTCCGAGAGCCACAGGTCGAGCACACCATCGCCGTCGAAGTCGGCGAAGGCGCTGCCCATGGGGAACTCGAGGCTGCCGATGCCGCTACCCGGCAGGCGATCCTGCCACCGCCACGCGCCATCGGTGCCGGCGCCGAGGTTTTCCCAGAGCATGGTCATGCCCTTCCACGGGCCGAAGTCATTGACCTGCATCAGGTCGAGGTCACCGTCCTCATCGAGATCGCGGAAGGCAGCTTGTAGACAGGCCCCTTCCTGCCCTTCCTGCCAGGGGAAGCCTGCGCTTTGGTCGCTGAAACCCTGCGCTCCGTCGTTACGCCAGAGCTTACTCGCCAGTACCGCTGGCCCATTCTGGTTTGAGTCTGGACCGGTTTCTGGTTCTCCGTAATTGCCTGAGAACAGGTCGAGGTCGCCGTCCCCGTCGTAGTCACCCCAGGACGATCCGCCGGGGTATCGGGCGGGTGGCTGTAGACCGATCTGAGAGGCCCGCTCACTGAAGTTTCGTTCTCCTTCGTTGTGCCAGAGCTGGATGCTCGAGGTGCCGGTGACCAGCAGATCGAGCAGCCCGTCCCCGTCGTAGTCCACGGCATTGGCGTAGAGCTGAGCTGCTTCCGTATCGCCGATGCGAATTGGGTGGTCGCTTGCCGCCTCCTCGAAGCGTGCGTTGCCCAGCCCCCAGTACAGCCCGTTGAGGCCGTCTTCCTGTGGGAAGAACAGATCGATACGTTCGTCACCGTCCAGATCGGCAGCAACCACTCCTGCTCCGAACGCGCCGCGGAAGGGATCTATGAACTCGCCGCCGGAGCTGTTGTCTTCGGGCAGCAGGCGGTGCACGAAGGACAGCGCCGCGGCAGGGGCCCCGTCGTCGAAGCCAGGGGGCCTCGGATCGGTGCATTCGGGGAATACGCTGGCGAGCACGTCCATTTTTGGCTCTGGATCCGGACTCGTCGCGGAGCATGATGCGAGCAGGGTAGGAATGGCGAACAAAGCAAGGTGCCGTGCGCTCAGGTGAGGATGGCTGCGCTCGATGCCTGCCGTCCTCATGGTGTCTCGCAAGGAGCAGTGAAGCCTTCGCAGCTACCGGCAGGGACGCAGGGCTCAGTGCTTCGAGTGATGCGGTTGAGGCCTGGGGCCAGATCGGTGAACAACTGTTCGTTACCGTCGGGCCAGCGCACGTGGACGAGCTCGGGTTGAGTGTCCTGGCCGAGGCCGAAGTGGAGGGGTAGTGCGTTCGATGAGAGGAAGGACGAGCCGGCCGTGAGCACTCGACTGGTCGTCCGGCCCTGTGCACGTACGCTGACGATGGCCCCAATAGCCCGTCGATTCGGCGCATCCTGGCGGAGCTCAATTGATATCCATCCGCGCCCATCCCGTTCCGTGTCGTTGCGTAACAGCAAGCTCCTCATGACGAACTCGTCGGGGACCACGATCAACTGCTCTTGCTCATCCCGGGGCGCGCTATCGATAGAGATCCCGAAGTCCAGATCACCGTCGCCATCAAGGTCGCCGTGGGCCAGCCCGAAGCCGTGGTAGGAGCCGCGCAGGGTCGCGTCTTGACCAGCCGCTGCGTAGACCAGGCGCGGGCCATTGGGAGAGTCGCCTCGTCGCGCCAGGGCGAGTCTTCCCGGTGACACCCCTGCCGTGGCGACTCCAGACTCGTAGGAGGAGACCCAGAGGACATCCTGGTCACCATCGAGGTCGACGTCATGGAGAGAGACGCCGTAGCCGCTGGCGCCAGGAGAAGGGTCACTACCATCTGCGACCAGTGCGAGATAGTGGTCGGTGAAGCCGCTGTCATTCTGGAAGCTGAGGACATTGTCCGGATTCTCGAAGTTGGTGGCATAGACGTCGATGCACCCATCGCCGGTCAGATCGCCGGCCGCCAGCCCCATCGGACTACCCAGGTCGGGCACCAGGTCATCCGCGGGCTCGAAGCTGCCGTCGCCGCGATTTCGACAGAAGGTGGCTGGGCGAAAATCGTTTGCTTCGATGATGTCCTGGTCGCCGTCCAGATCGACATCCAGGGCGATGACACCCCAGCTCTCGGAGTCTTCCGGTCCCGAGCACGCCTGCTCGCCACTCATCTTCTGGAAGCTGCCGTCGCCGAGGTTGTGCCAGGTGCCGCCGAGTGAGCCGGTGTAGCCCAGGGCTGCGCTGGTCTCGCTGCTGGCATCTACGCCCCCGGCGATCACCAGATCCAGTAGGCCATCGCCACTGAAGTCCGCGAAGGAAGCGCCTTCCCAGGAGCCGCGGCTGTCGAG